>JANXYD010000238.1 GCA_025350265.1 Hyphomicrobiaceae bacterium
CGGCAACTCCGGCCAGTCCGGCGGCGGCTTCGGTATTCCCGGTGCCAACGGCGGCAGCGGCCGCGTGGTCGCCAATGAAGCCGACCCCATGAAGGTGCGCGTCGCCCAGGTGCTCAAGGATACCGAGGACGTCTGGACCGATGTGTTCCAGTCGATGGGCAAGCGCTACGATCCGCCCCGGCTGGTCATTTTTTCACACGCCACGCGCACCGGCTGCGGTGTCGGCCAGACTGCGATGGGGCCGTTTTATTGCCCGATGGATCAGAAAGTTTATATCGATCTGGCGTTTTACGACGAACTCAAGCGTCGTTTCCATGCGCCAGGCGACTTCGCCGAAGCCTACGTGATCGCGCACGAGGTCGGTCATCACGTGCAGACCCTGCTCGGCATCTCCGATCGCGTGCAGCAATTGAAGGCGCGCGGTAACGAGAAGCAGAATAACGCCATCCAGGTGCGCATGGAACTGCAGGCCGATTGTTATGCAGGCGTGTGGGCCGCGCGCGATTACCAGTTGCACAAGGACCGCATTCAGCCAGGCGACATCGAATCAGGCCTCAACGCCGCCGCCCAGATCGGCGACGACACGTTGCAAAAACAGGCGCAAGGCTACGTCGTGCCGGATGCTTTTACGCACGGCACTTCGGCGCAGCGCGTCGGCTGGTTCAAGCAAGGCATGACCACTGGCCAAGTGCCGAGCTGCGATACCTTCGCGATGCGCGATCCGTCGTAGGTTGATGTTCGCATAACGCTCAGAGCGGCGCGCCCACGAAGTCGGCTGGTTTGCAGCCGACGCCGCGTGCTCTGAGCGCGGCGCAGGCTTTCTGCGCCTCGGCGTCCGTCGCGAACGGGCCGGCGACGAGTTGGAAGGCGCTGCCGTCGCCAGCCGGCAGGATGCGCGGTTCGAGCGCACCGAGGACGGCAGAATGGTTCTGGTGCAACACTGTCCAGCTCAGCTTGATCGAATCGAGCGACGGCCCTGATGCGACCAGCAGACCCACCGGCTTAGCCGGTAGTGTCGTTGCAGCAGGTACGCTGCCCGTCGCGATGGCGCTCGTCGGGCTGGTTGAGCTAGTGACGAATGCGGGTTCCGTCGGTGCTGCCGGCGCAATCGGTGCCGCACTCCGGACGCCGCGGCCGCCTGGTGTATTTGTCAGCCCCGGTACCGTCACCGTTGCGACTTGCCGAGCAGGTCTTAGCGGCGGCGTCACGCTCACTGGCGCTGGAGTGAGTTCCACTCCGGCCATCCGCACGACAGGCGGTGGCGCAGCCGTTGTTTCGGCAAGCACCGCGCGGTTCGTCGGTCGCTGACCCGAGGTCGGCGACGGCACAGCCGGCGTCAGACTGGCTGCCGTTTGCGCAAAACCTTCGAGGCGGCTTTCGTGCACATTGACGCGGTCGGCGGTTGCCCGTTGCCGTGCATCGATCGCGGCGGTGGTCTGCCTGAGATCGGCGATGTCACCAGCCAGTCGCTCGATCGACTCGGTGACGGGAGCCAAGGCAATCTCAAGATTGCCGCCGCGCTGCCACGTCAACGTGCCGAGATAAGCCGCCGAAATCAGGCCAAGGCTCGCCCAGGCCGTCATTTGCGCCCGGCCGCGCGCAATGGCCGGGACGAGTGCCCCGATCCCAGCTGGCCGCCGATAGTGATCTGCGCCGGTGGCATGTGCCGCATTATCCAACGCGCCGCCATCAACGGCGAACTCCGTATCGTTCTTGGCGGGCCGCGCGATGCCAGAGGTCTGGCGGAAAGTCACCGGATCGAAGCGCGTACTGCCCGCCGCGACGTTCGGCGGCGCGGTCGCGTGTGGGGTGCGTTGATAGGACGGGCGATCGAACGATGATGCGGGTTTGATCGGGTTGGCTGTGGTGGCGTTGTCGGGAAAGAAATCTTCGGGACGGTTCATGGATCGCTACTCGCGGGTGGCGGCAACGCGGAAACAATGAATGCCGAATCGTTGGTGTGACGTGAGCGACGCTTGCAAAGCTGCGCGGCCCCGGTCAACGGTTGCGAGTGCAAGCGGCGCATCTTTGCAGTGGATAGTCGCTCGCCGATTTTATGGAAATGGTTTCAATTCGGGGATCGAGATTTTTGGCCCGCGACTTGCGTGTAGCCGCGTCGTGCAGTACCCCCAACGGTAGCAGCAGCGTTCCGTTGTGGACGGATCATTGTCCACAGCATCGTCAACCATCTCGTCAGCTCGAGCCCTCATGACCATTTCGTCGCCTCGCCCCCTGCTCACCATCGTACTGGCCGCCGGCAAGGGCATGCGCATGAAGTCCGACGTACCCAAGGTCATGCACCGGGTCGCCGGGCGCACGCTGCTCGGCCACGTCTTGGCGTTGGCGGCAACCGCTGGGACCAGCGCATCGGCTGTCGTCGTCGGGCCAGACATGCCTGCCGTCCGCACCGAAGTCACCCATCTCGCTCCGGCCGCCGTCGTTTTCGAGCAGACCCAGCAACGCGGCACCGCCGATGCCGTTCTGGCCGCCCGCCAGGGCTTGCAGGGCCATTCCGGCGATGTTCTTGTTATGTTTGCCGACACGCCGTTGATTACAGCCGACACCGTCCGCCGCCTCGTGCGCGCGCTCGACCAGGGCGCGGAAGTGGCCGTGCTGGGTTTTCACGCCAAGGACGCTACCGGCTATGGCCGGCTGGTTACCGACGGCCTGCTGGCAGCCGGCGTCGCCAATCTACTCGCCATCCGCGAACACAAGGACGCCACGCCCGCCGAGCGGCAGATTGATTTCTGCAACTCCGGCGTGATGGCGTTTCGCACGCCGAACCTGCTGTCCCTGCTCGATCAAATTGGCACGAACAACGCCTCCGGTGAATACTATCTGACCGATGTTATCGCCATCATGCGTGGTCAGGGCCGCCGTGCCGTCGCCGTCGCCGGCGTCGAGGAAGAGATGCTCGGCGTCAACACACGCGCACATCTGGCGGTTGCTGAAGGTGTGTTTCAGCGCCGCGCACGAGTGCACGCCATGGCTGAGGGGGCCACGCTGATTGATCCTGACACGGTCTGGTTCGCGTTCGATACCCGCGTCGGCCGAGATGTGGTCATCGAGCCCAATGTCTTCTTCGGCCCCGGCGTCAGCATCGGCGACCGCGCCATCATTCGCGCTCACTCGCACTTGACCGGCGCTAGTGTGGAGGCGGGTGCCGAAGTCGGTCCGTTCGCGCGGCTGCGGCCGGGCGCACGAATCGGGGAAGGTGCTAAGATCGGCAATTTCGTCGAGGTTAAGAACGCAGTTTTCGAGCGCGGTGCCAAGGCCAACCATCTGGCCTACATCGGCGACGCCCATGTCGGCAGCAAAGCCAACATCGGCGCCGGCACGATTTTTTGCAATTATGATGGCTTCTTCAAGCATCGCACCGAAGTCGGCGCGGGGGCGTTCATCGGCTCCAACGCCTCGCTGGTTGCACCCGTCCGCATCGGCGAGGGTGCGTTCATAGCCTCGGGCAGTGTGATAACCAAGAACGTCGACGCCGATTCGCTGGCGTTGGCACGCGCCGTGCAGGAAAACCGACCAGGGTGGGCCGCCAAATTTCGTGCTCTGATGAGCAGCCGCAAGAACAAGCGTTGACCACAAATGTGTTCTAAGCCAGCCGTTTAACGGCATCTGTGGAGGGGTAACCCTTTGTAACAGGGTTTGATTTGCGCGTCCTCCGCGTGTGTGACCAACGATGGAAACGCGCGATAGCATTCGTTTGACGATTGTTGGTACGAAGACTGAGGCCCGCCGGGGCCAGCAAAGGGAATGATCCATGTGTGGCATCGTCGGAATTCTCGGTAACAAACCGGTCGCGATCGATATCGTGGACGCGTTGCGGCGGCTCGAATATCGGGGCTACGACAGCGCTGGCATAGCCACCGTCGAAAAGGGACAACTCGGCCGGCGGCGCGCCGAGGGCAAGTTGCGCAACCTCGAAACCCGCTTGATCAGTGAACCGCTTGAAGGTCACGTGGGCATTGGCCACACGCGTTGGGCCACCCACGGTCGGCCGACCGAGGTCAACGCCCATCCGCACATGAGCGACAAAGTATCCGTCGTCCACAACGGCATCATCGAAAATTTCCGTGAATTGCGCGAGGAATTGACGGCTAAGGGGCACGATTTCAAAACTGACACCGATACCGAAGTGGTCGTCCACCTGATCACCGAGGAAATGCGGCACGGCTTGAAGCCAGTCGAGGCCACCAAGCGCGCGCTCGGCCGGTTGCGCGGTGCGTTCGCGCTCGCCATCATCTTCGCTGGCGAAGACAATCTGATGCTCGGTGCCCGTCAGGGTTCGCCCTTGGCCATCGGTCACGGCACGGGCGAGATGTACCTCGGTTCCGACGCCATCGCACTCGCCCCGTTCACCGACACCATCACCTACCTCGACGAAGGCGACTGGTGCGTTTTGACCCGCACCAGCGTGCAGATCTTCGATCGCGCCAATCGTGCGGTGGACCGGCCATCGATCAAATCGGTGGCCAGTTCGCTGCTGGTCGATAAGGGCAATTATCGCCATTTCATGCTCAAGGAGATCCACGAGCAGCCGGAAGTTATTTCCCACACCCTCGGTAACTATATCGACATGGCCGCAGGTGCCGTGAAGTTTCCAGCCCTTGGTATTGACCTCGCCGGGATCACGCGCGTGACCATCTCGGCCTGTGGCACGGCGTATTATGCCGGTGTGGTCGCAAAATACTGGATCGAGCGGTTTGCGCGCGTGCCCGTCGAGATCGATATTGCGTCCGAGTTCCGCTATCGCGAAGTACCGCTGGCTCCGGGCGGGCTTGCCGTGTTCGTATCGCAGTCGGGCGAAACCGCTGACACGTTGGAAGCGCTGCGCTACTGCAAGCGCAACGGCCAGATCATCGCAGCCGTCGTCAACGTACGTACGTCCACCATCG
>JANXYD010000268.1 GCA_025350265.1 Hyphomicrobiaceae bacterium
TGCTGATAGTGCCAGGCACGATCTGGACCGCCAGCCCGCACCACACCGCGATCGCCGCATCGTCGGTGAAGTCGAACCGTCCGGCCGCCGCCGCTGCGGCATGCGCCGCCACGATAACGCTGTAACGGAAACCCTGCGGCGTCTGCGCCCGCCACAATCCGGCGCGATCGACGGTCGCCGCCACCGTCCCGTTTGGCCCGGCGCGCTTCAGCGTATCGGCCAGCGGCACTGCGGGTATTGCCGCCGGATTGGCAGCCAACGCTGCGACGACCCGTTCGATTGTATCGGCCGTCAGAAAAGGGCGGGCGGCATCGTGGATGAGCACCCGCGCCGGCGACATCCCCGACACCGCGTCGAGCCCCGCCCGCACCGAGTGTTGCCGCGTTGCGCCGCCCGTCGCCGCATCGAGCAGCTTGGCATGATCAAGGCCGGCGACGGCTGCCGCGTAGTCCGTCGTATCGTCGCGATGAATGACGACCAAGACGTGATGGACCAGGGGCGACGACAAAAAGGGCCGCATCGCTTCAGCAAGCACACACGATGCACCGAGCGCCGCATATTGTTTCGGCCCGCTGCCTGCATCCGATGCCCGGCTGCCGCGCCCGGCCGCAACGATCAGCGCCACTGTCGGCCCGGTTTTGAACATTGGATTTCTCAAGATTAAGGGTGCTCAAACAGGCGTCCGATGATGCTATGCGCCGTTCCGGCCAGCACTGAGCTTGGCGCGACGTTCGGCGAAGATATTGATGCAATTCGCCGCCACCACGATCGCGCCGCCAATGGCGAGACCGGGGCTCAAGACTTCGCCATAGACCAGCGCACCGACGCTCGCAATCAGCGGCAGCCGCAGGAAATCGAGCGGTGCCACGATCATTGCGTCCACTAACGCGAACGCCCGCGCCTGCCCGAAGTGCGCGCCGAGGCCGGCGATGCCCAACACCGCGATCCAGCCCCACATGCGTGGCTCGGTGCCCAGCCCCGCGACCAGCGGCCAATGCCCGTTGCGCACGCCGCCGATCACCAGCAGCAGCGCCGCGATAATGGCCTGCAGCACCTGCATCCAGAACAGAATGCGCAACGCCGGCTCGACGCGGGTGAGCCGCTTGGTCATGATCATGGCGGCGGCGAACCCCACCGCGGCGGTCAACGCCAACAGCGTGCCGGTCGATGCCGTCAGCTGCAGATGCCCTGTCAGGATGCCCGGCTCGACCACCACGACGGCTCCGAGAAAGCCCAATGCCGCCGCCGCCATGCGCCATCCGGTCAGTCGTTCGCCGAGCACAAACGGCGCGGCTATCGCCACCCACAACGGCGACGTGAATTCCAGCGCGAACAACTCGGCGAGCGCGATCAGCGTAAGCGCTTGTAGCCACGCCCATTGGGCACCGTAATGAACCAGCGCGCGCAAGGCGTGTTGCGGCAGCACGCGCGTCCGGGGGCCAGCCGCCGCCGGTCCCTGCCGCGCATAGATCGCCCCGATTACCGCGATGCCGATCAGTGAGCGCCAGAATATCAATTCAGACGTCGGCAGCATGCGCCCGGCCTCGCGCCCGGCAATGGCGATGGCGGAAAACGACAACAGCGCAAGACCCATCCACGCGACAGCGCGTGGCATCGCTGAAAGCGCGGGAAGCTCAGCCGCAGACGGCGACGGCGTTGTCGCGGGTGGCGTCATGGTTCTACCTCCGCAGCGCGGAAATGATCGTGCACCCGACCCCATAAGCGCCCGTCGATGATCATCAAGGCCAATGCGATCACCACACCGCCCGTGAGTTCGCGCCAGCCGAGATGTTCACCCAGGAACGCTACTCCCAGCACGATCGGCGTCACCGGCACCACGATCGACGACAGCATCGCATTGATTGGGCCGGCGCGGTGCAGCACCGTGAAATGGCACAACGGTGCCAAGCCCGATCCGGCCAGCCCCATCACCAGCATCGACGCCCAGGCAGCGCCGCTCGGGTTCTGCAAATGCCACGGCTGCTCGATCGCCAAGGCCAGCGGCAGCGTCAACACCGTGGCGGCGATCGTCTGCGAGGCGGCGATGGCAAACGGATGATATCCGCCGAACGACCGGCGCGCGAAAATGTTGGCCGCGCTGTAGCACAACGCCGCGCTCAGCAGCATCGCTTGGGCACGCCAGGACCCAGCCGTCCCCTCAGCCCCGGTCACGATGGCCACGCCGACGATGCCGGTGACGATGCCGATCAGTTTCGCCCAAGTGAACCGTTCCTCGGTCACAAACCACGGCGCCAGCACCAGCGCGCACAGCGGCGCGGTCGCCATGAAGATTGCCGCGATCCCGCCGCTGACCTCGCGCTGGGCCATGATGATCAACCAGAACGGCACCACGTTGTTGAGCAATGAAAACAGCAGCATCCGCCGCCACGCCGACCACGTCGCGGGCAGCCGGATGCCGAGTGCTGCGACAACAGCGCCAAGCAGCAGCACCGACGGAATGAGACGCGCCAGGCTCAATGTCAGCGGCGGCACCTGCTGCCGTGCGATGGCGATGAAAAAGAACGTGCTGCCCCACAGGATCGACTGGATGACGATCAGGCCGTATTCGGCCGGCCCCAGCACGAAACGGCGCGCGTTCGGGTCGGCGGCTCGGCTGGTCTGGCCGTCGTCGGTCACGATGGTTTGGTCTCCGGAAGCGCTCATGTCCTGATCGCGAAGTTCGTCGGAGATCCTGCAGCAAGTTCGTTTCCGAGCGCACCGTATAATCCGAAGAACCTGCAACTCATTCCACAAGTTCAAGTCTATTGATGATCCGCCGCCGAATGGCAATCACCAACACAACAGTCGGCATGCCCTTTCAGCCCTTCGTCAACGCCTTCATTCGCTCGACGATTTGCTCAAGCACTGGCTTGACGATCTCGCCCCCCGCAGCGTTCGAAGTGACAGCGACCCGGGCTTCCAGCGGCGGTAACCAAGGCCCGATGATGCCGGCCAATTCGCGGCGTCCACCCGCGGGTAGCTTTTCCGCCATCTCGCGTAGATCGAGCACTGTGGCCGAATGTGCCCGCAGCTTCACCAAGCTCGCCTCGGCGGTCGCCGCGTCACGGACCTCAGTCATTACGGCCGCAACTGCATTATTCACAACAGCCGCGCGTCGGCCGATGTCGGCGCTGTCGATGTTGCCGGCCCGATCGCCTGCGGGGCTGCTCGGCATCGCCAGCTGCCACGCCAGCACCACTGCCGCAATTCCTGCCAACAGCAGTATCCACCGCTGTGACGCCATCGATTTCATGAAATCGCTCCCACCGGGTGCGAACCAGCCGCCAGGGGGACGTCGGGCGTTGCACAAAAAAACAGGTGCGGCCAAAGCCGCACCCGCTCAATAGCCGAAATTATCGATCGTCTCAAAGTTTCTTGTTGATCGCGTCGGCAGTTTTGTTCGCTGCGCCCTTCACGGCCGCTTTGGCATCGCCCACCGCCTTCTGAGCCTCGCCCTTGATTTCCTGCGCTTTACCGTCTGCTTCCATGCGATCTGAACCCACCGCCTTGCCGATGCCCTGCTTGGCATTGCCAATGGCTTCGTTCGCCACGCCTTTGATTTTGTCGGAGGTGCTACCCATGTCAGACATCCTTCTTTATTTAAACGTGACCAATAGTTGATTGGTGGCCAATCGACTCGGTCTCGATGACCGGTTATGAAACGCGCGTGCGGATTTCTCGTTCCCTCGGCCGGTTATCCCTTATTTTCTGCCGCCTTATTGCAGCGGCAGGCAAACAGGTGGGCCGGCGCGAAGCAGCGCACGCTCAAGGAAACGGCATGACCTCAGCCCGCACGATTCCCTTTCGCAAAATGAACGGCCTCGGCAACGAGATTGTTGTCGTCGATTTGCGTGCGGGTGGAACGCCATTCACCGAGGACGAAGCGGCGGTAATCGCGCAAGCCCCCGGTTCGCATTTCGATCAGATGATGGTTCTGCATCCCCCGCGCACGGCCGGCACCGAAGCCTACGTCTTGATCTACAACACCGACGGCTCCGCAGCGCAGGCATGTGGCAACGGCACCCGCTGCATTGGCTGGCTGGTGGCCGAGAACACTGGCAAGCGAAGCTTCAAGTTCGAAACCGTCGCCGGCATTCTCGACGTCGATGTCGCCACGATCGGACGCATCAGCGTCGACATGGGCACGCCGAAGTTCGGCTGGGCCGACATTCCGCTGGTCGAGGCGTTCCACGATACGCGCGCGATCGAATTGCAGGTCGGGCCGATCGATGCGCCGCTGATCCATTCGCCCTCGGTCGTCAACATCGGCAACCCCCACGCTATATTCTGGGTCGACCGGCTGGATATCATCGACCTCGGCAAGGTCGGGCCGATGCTTGAGCATCACCGCATGTTTCCTGAGCGTGCCAACATCTCGCTGGCGCACGTGCTTGGCCCCGACGCCATCAGCCTTGCAACGTGGGAGCGCGGCGCGGGACTGACGCGGGCCTGCGGTACCGCCGCCTGCGCCGCGGCCGTCTGCGCCGCCCGTAAGAAACTTTGTGGCCGCAGCGTCACCGTGCATGTCCCCGGCGGCGCGCTGCACATCCTCTGGCGCGACGACGATCACATCATCATGACTGGCCCCGCCGAAGACGAATACGCCGGCGAAGTCCGCATTGGTTGACCGTGCATTTGCTCAGCGATAAGCGAACGCCGGGTCATCGAGGTCGATAAGCGGGAACTGGTCTTTCTCGCGCCAATAGTTCTGCGAGTGCTGCCACTCCGGCTTGGCGCCGCGCTTCGGCAGCAGGTGCATCCCGCGCATGAGATAGCCGGGATTGAAATCTTCCGGATCGATCCACGGCAGCAGCGGCATTCCGGCATCCTCTGGCCTCAGCACCGGCATGACCTGATGGGCGCCTTTGTCCCGCATGTGGGTCAGCAGCCGGCAGACGAAATCGGCCACCAGATCGGCCCGCAACGTCCAACTCGCCCGGAAATAACCGAACACCCAAACCATGTTCGGAACGCCGGTGAACATCATGCCGCGATACGTGACGGTGTCGCCGAACGCCAGCGGCTTGCCGTCGACGACGAAGTCGATGCCGCCAAGCGCACTCAGATGAAATCCCGTTGCCGTGACGATGATGTCGGCCGGCAGCGTTGCTCCGGATTTGAGCTTGATGCCGTCCGCCGTGAAGGTCTCGATCTCATCGGTGACGACGGACGCCTGGCCCGATTTAATGCTCTCGAACAGATCGCCGTCCGGGATGAACGCGATGCGCTGACGCCACGGCCGATAGCTTGGCGTGAAGTGCTTTTCGACATCGTCGGGCTGCAAAAAAGCCTTCACGCCCATCAGCAATTCGTTTTTGACCCTCTCCGGGTCGTCAAACGACATGCGCGTAAACGTGTCCTGGTCGAACAGCAGCTTGCGCCTGACTATTTCGTGGATCCAATCCTCGTTCACCTGCAACTGGCGCAGCGTATCGGCCAGTTCGACGACGTTGCGGCCGGTACGAAAGAACGTCGGTGACCGTTGCAGCATCGTAACGTGCCGGCAATCGCCAGCCATCGCCGGGATGAGTGTCGCGGCCGTCGCGCCCGATCCGATGACGACGACGTTCCGGCCCTTTGTATCGAGGTCATCCGGCCAGGATTGAGGATGTACGATGCGGCCCTTGAAATCCCCCATGCCCGGCCATTCCGGCGTGTAGCCCTCGTCATGGGCGTAGTAGCCCTGGCACATCCAGAGGAAATTGGCGGTGAAGCGCCTGATATCGCCGCTATCGGTGGCGATGGCATCGATCGTCCAGCGGTTGTCGTCGCTCGACCATGCGGCGTGAATGATCTTGTGGCCGTAGCGGATGTGGCGCGCGAGATCGTTCTCGTCGATGACATCGCCCATGTATTTGAGAATTTCGGCGGCCGTGGCGATGGGCGGGCCGACCCACGGCTTGAAGCGATAACCGAAAGTATACAGATCGCTGTCGGAGCGGATGCCGGGGTAGCGGTGCGTGCGCCAGGTGCCACCATAACTCGCCTGTGCCTCGAGCACGACATAGCTGGTGTCCGGCATCTGTTTGCCGAGATGATACGCCCCGCCGACGCCGGAGATGCCCGCGCCCGCGATCAACACGTCGAAATGCTCGACGGCTGCGGCCTTGCGGCTTTTCAGTGCTTCCATTGCGGTCATCGTCGGCAATCCCTTCGTCGGCACCCTTGAGACAGTTGACCAGGGGCCGCCACCGTTGTCCAGATGCCGTGCGTGTATGAGGTGGCAGGGGCTTTGAAGTAGCTCAGGGGCAAACAGTGACAACTGAAGCGATAGCGTTCTCTGGCCAAAAGTCAGAAACCGATTGGGTGGCCGCGAATTGGCTCGCGACCCGGCGGTCGCGAAAAATAGCAGTTTGCTTCATAGCGATTTTCTCCCTTGCGCAGTGCGGATTGGGTTGGGAAAGAATATACGCGCAGCCGATTGCCGAATTAATACCTTTACTGGCGATGATATTGTTTTGGCTTTGCTTCGTGATCTTTGGATCAAAATTTGCATCAAAATTTGTGGCCCGCAGGGCCTGGCGCAATAACAAGCTGATGCGATTGCCGGTGCATGGCCTCATCTCTGAGGTCGGCATCGACTATGCTGTCGAAAACGTATCGACGAACAAGTTCGTTTGGGAACATTTTGGCCACTACCGCGAAGCCGAAAAACTACTTCTGGTTTTTTCCGCACCAAACCAATTTCTGTTCTTTTCGCCGAAGTTTTTTGCGGACGATAGAGATTGGCAACGCTTTCGCGCCGTCGTTGCAGGCAAGCTGCCGAGCAAGTAGTGCTGCTGAAACTGATCAAAATACCGCCGCGTCGTCGTCCCAGATCTTTTTTGGCATCGGCAGCCCGTCCCACACGTCCGGGCCGAGCGGCGCGTCCGGCACTACGCCGAGTTTTTCGAGGACCAAGACCAACTGCCGTTCGTGCTGGCCCGCATGCCATGTCGTGCGTTCGAAATATTCATGCACGCTTTGCTGGCCATAATAGACTGTAGCCGGCGCGGAAAAATCCACGTCGCGGCCACGCTCTTCCCACCACGTGTGCAGCCGGGTTTGCACGTCGCGGCCGTACGCAAGAATGGCGCCCTTGCTGGCCCAGAGGGCGGGTGCTTTGCGGCTGTAGTCGCCTTCGACCAGCGGTCGCGCCAAAGTCATGTGAGCCACGAACAATTCGGCGATGTGGAAAATGTGGAAACACAGGTCGGCGTACGAGCGCGGCCGGCCAGGGAGCTGGCGGCCGACCATCTCTTTCGGCACCTGCGCGAAATGCCGTTGCGCCGCGCATTGGATCAACGTCAGCCGGCGGTAGAGTTCGGCGGGCGGCAACAGTTGCGGTGCCGACGCCTCGATCCCGGCGATACGTGCCACGTCGGCGAGCACCTGACCATTGGCCCAATGCTGTCCACGCGCGATGATCGGAACGGTGCGGACGCCAAGTGCCGCAAGTTCCTCAAAGCCGGCTGGATCGGCAACTACGTTGACCGACACGAACGCAACGCCGTGACGGATCAGGAATTCCTTCATGCGGAGGCAACTCGTGCAACCCGGCTGCCAATAGGCCTTCAGCGGCGGCGACGGCATCTGCATTCCCGCGACCGATCCTCGTTCGACCATGCCAATATCCTCAACGCGACATATGCAACTCTCGGAACTACGCTAGGTCGCAACCCCGCGAGAGCCAACGGAGCGCGGCTCATGTCTGCTATGCGCGCGCTCAAATCGAAGTCTTTCGGTAGCGTCGAACGGCGTCACCTGTTGCACCGGGATCGACGATCAACCTCGCGTGCGAGCCACATCGCAAAAGCGATGCCGCACCCCGCACACCGCGCTGCAGCAACCTTTTCTTTACTAAGATGTGAAAGGGTTAAAACCCATTCATACCTTGCGTAACACCGGGAGCAACCGCTCATGCCGGCTCAATTGCCGATCACCATTCCGCCCATCACTTCGGGCAGAAACGACGCCATCAACGACACCGGACGCACCGCTTTCTGCGGCCCATACGTGGTGTCCGCCATTACCGGTTATCCGATCTCGCGCATCGAAGACGAGATACGCGCGTTTCGCACGCCTGTTGCGCATGAGGGCAATGTGCGCGCGTCCGCCGAAGAAGACGTGATCAAAGGCACCACCACCGACGATGTGGCAGCCGCACTCGGCCGCTACGGCTTCGCGATGAAACCCGTCGCCAACTACATGGATGTGGCCCGCAAGGATCGGCCGTCACTGTGGACGTGGATGCAGCGACCGCGCAATGCGTGGTCGTACTACATCCTGGCTGTCCACAAGGGCAAGGAAGGCCACTGGGTGCTGATCAAGGGCGTGAAGCTCTGCGATACCTACACCCACGGCAAATGGGAGTTCGTATGCGATGGCCCGCACAAGGGCGCGAAGGTGATGGAAATTTTTGAGGTCAAACGCCGGATCGACTTCTGAACCGGCCCCTTACGGAGCCGGCGTGTGGGGCGGCGTTTGTTGCAAGCGGTCGATGAATTGGCGGAAGGGCACGATCATCTGCCCGGCCCAATCGGTGGGAAAGAGCGGGTCGTCGACGCCATAGTCCTGCGGCAGCACGCCTTCGGGCATGTAGAACGTGCCGAACAGATAATCCCAGATCGCAAACGTCGACGAAAAATTACTGTCGCCGCCTTCGTCGACGCCAGTGTGGTGCCAGCGATGGAAAACCGGCGTCGCGATGACGTATTTGAGTGGTCCCAACGTCCAGTTGAGATTGGCGTGCACGAAAGCGGCGGTCAGCGTGTCGAA
>JANXYD010000285.1 GCA_025350265.1 Hyphomicrobiaceae bacterium
TCGGCCCGCAAGTCATGCTCGAAACGCTCTCGATCGGGCCGGAGGACGATATGGAGGTCCGCCGTGCTGAATTGGTGGCTTCGATCACCCGGGTGACCGGCGACAAGGGCGTCATCGTAATGACGGACATGTTCGGCGGCACGCCGTCCAATCTGGCCATCAACGTCATGGATGAGACCGGGGCCGAGGTCATTGCCGGTATCAATTTGCCGATGTTGATCAAGCTCGCGACGGCGCGCAAGGACATGTCGCTCAATCAGGCCGTTTCGGCGGCCAAGGATGCCGGGCGCAAGTACATCAGCGTCGCCAGTCAGGTGTTGGCGGGTGAAGGCTGATCGCCTCGGCGATGGAGTATAACCAGCCGGAGACGACATGAAAGACGCGTCCGCCCAGGAGGGAATGCGGCCAATGGCCGAAGTCGTCATCTGCAATCGCAAGGGGTTGCACGCGCGCGCGTCGGCCAAGTTCGTGAAGCTGGCGGAAACGTTCAACGCCAACGTCCGCGTCACCCGCGATGGACAGACCGTCGGCGGCACGTCGATCATGGGTTTGATGATGCTGGGCGCGTCGACTGGGACCACGATTCGGCTGGAGGCGGAAGGTCCGGAAGGGCCGGAAGCACTTGAGGCCTTGGCGGCGCTCGTCCTCGATGGCTTCGGCGAAGATAAGTAGCGTTCACACTTTGTGTGAGGTGCCCGTCACTGTCATCATCCTAGGCACAAGGCCCAGGATGATGACAGCAGCGATGCCACCCAAACCGCAACACCCCGCGGCGGCTCGAAGCCACCACGGGGTGCGATGCAAGAGGGGCATCAGGCGCATTGCAAACAAGGCGCTTTAGCTCGACGTCTCAACCCGTGATTCGCAGGGTCGAGATCTTGAGAGCGATGTCGCGGAAGGCTGCTGATAGTGCGGCACCGGTGGCTGCGTTGTAGAAGTGGCTGGTATCGGTGGCGCAGTTGGTCAGCAAGGTTTGTGCGGCGCTGCTCAAACCGCCACCGGCGGAAAAAGCAACCGTATAGACTTCGATGCCCTGGGCCTTCATATTCGTGCACAGTGCGATAGCCTGGTTGCTCGACGTATCGTTGACCGGGTTGCCGCCGAAGTAGTCCATCACGCCGCCGGCGGTGTATTCCTGGTTGTAATCACCGTCGGTCATCAGGATGGCGATCTTCTTCAGCTTCACCTTGGTTGGATCGCCCACCTTGGTATTGATGTTATAGGCCGTGTCGTAGGCAGCGGCGGCGTTGGCGGTCGGCCACAGCGAATTCCAGTTCGGTGACAGCATGTACCAGGCCCAAGCCGTACCCAAGTGACCGGACGTGCCGCCCGACGGCTGCAGGTTGGCGATCAGATTGTGCAAGGCGACCTTGTCGGTCGTCAACGGCGTGGCGACCGCGCCGGTTGGCACGTCGCATGAAGCGCCCCAGCCCGTATAGAGCCACACGCCCATCAGAAACCCGTTGGTCGTGCTCGGAGCGGCTTCCGTATATTTGTTCGCACCGGGACGTTCGGCAACACACAACTCGGATGTGTACTTTTTGAACGTATAGCTTCGGTTGCCGCAGTTGTCGCCCTTGCCGATGGCGTTGCCGCTGCTGTTGTTGCCGCTGGTGGTGCCGTTGCAGGTCACGTTCGTGGGCGCGACGCCCGTTGCGAGCTGGAAGGCGCTTGCCGTCGGCAAACGCACGTCCTGCGCGAACGGGGTGATCGCCACCCGCGACGTCTGCTTGCTCTGGTCGGCCCAGATCAGGATGTCGACGGCGTCGCTGGCCGCCGACTGCAGGTCCAGGATCTTCTGGCCGGCCATCGAGCCGGTGATATCGAGCATGAACGACGTCTCGATCGAATAGCCGATGTTGTTGCCGCCGGCCTGGATGGAGGTGGTCGCCGTCGTGATGACCTTCTGGCAGACCCAACCGCTGGATGTGCAGCCAGAGGGTGCTGCCGTATCCGCAGCGCGTGGCGTGATCATCGCCGCGACGGAGAGAAACGGCGTCTTCACATACGACGTCGCCGTCCAGCTGAAGGTGGTCTGCGTCGTATCAGCCGTAACCGTCGACAACGTCTTCGATGCGACGAACGGCATCGGGATGGCATTGTAGTAGCTGGTGGCGGCGTTCTGGGCGAGCGTGGTCAAGCTCGTGGTGTTGCCACTCTGCGGCGTCTGCGCCGCACGTGCACCGGCCAACGCGGCGGCGTCGATCGCGGTTTGCATGCGCGCCTTGACGGTGACCATTCGGCTGAAGTCGACGGCCATACCTGTGAGCAGCATCACCGGCATGAGCAACAGGCCGAACATGATCGCGGTTGAGCCGCGCTTATCTGTGCTGAATCGGGCGAGAATGCCAGACTGTGGTCGGATTGGTCGTCTACAATCGGGTGGCGCCAGAGTTGGCGTCACCATCTTTATCGATGGTTTTTTTACGCGGGTCACGAAGATGCCTCCTGCATCGTTATTGCAATGATGAAGCTAATCCCATCGAATTGCCGGGAGCTGAAATAAATAGATTGAATTTGAGCTATTCGAATGTTTTTAAAAATTAATTTCCATCGCAATGAATTTGGCATGTGAATAAAAAATTAACCACGAAACATCCAATTGAATATATATTCAAGCAACGACACCACCGGCATGCCGTTTCCGAGTTCAATCAACGCATTGAATTTGAACAATTTATATGCTGATCCGTGCCGCCATCAGGAAGACATAACGAAATCTTTATGTCTTTATTGCTTTGCGGGATGCGATCGGGTATAGGCAGCCGCGATGCTCGTCGGCCGCTGCAGAGCCGTCGCGACGGCGAGCCCATGAAAATAATTCGTCGCAAATTTGTGCGGCAACTCGAAAAAAATTCAACCTGCATCAATCTCAAATCAGCTCACAGGACCATTCCAGATGACCGCTCATACCGATTACATCGTCAAGGATATCGGCCTCGCCGCGTTCGGCCGCAAGGAACTGGCCATCGCCGAAACGGAGATGCCAGGCCTGATGGCGACGCGTGTGGAATATGGCGCTTCAAAGCCGCTCAAGGGCGCGCGCATCGCCGGCTCGTTGCATATGACGATCCAGACGGCGGTGTTGATCGAAACGCTGGCGGCGCTCGGGGCCGATATCCGCTGGGTGTCGTGCAACATCTATTCGACGCAGGACCACGCCGCAGCGGCGATCGCTGCCGCTGGCATTCCGGTGTTCGCAGTGAAGGGCGAAACGCTGGAAGAATACTGGGACTACACGGCGCGCCTGTTCGACTGGCACGGCGGCGGCATGCCGAACATGATCCTCGATGACGGTGGCGATGCAACGATGTTCGTGCATCTGGGCCTGCGCGCCGAAAATGGCGATGTCGGTTTCCTCGACAAGCCGGGCTCCGAAGAAGAGATCGTCTTCTTCAAGCTGCTCAAGAAGACGCTCAAGGAGAAGCCGAAGGGCTGGTTCGCCGAGTTGGCCAAGAGCATCCGCGGCGTCTCTGAGGAAACCACCACCGGCGTGCATCGTCTCTACACCATGGAAAAGGAGGGCAAGCTGCTTTTCCCGGCGATCAACGTCAACGATTCCGTAACCAAGTCGAAATTCGACAACTTGTATGGCTGCCGCGAAAGTCTGGTCGACGGCATTCGGCGCGGCACCGACGTGATGATGTCGGGCAAAGTGGCCATGGTTGCTGGCTTCGGCGACGTCGGCAAAGGTTCGGCCGCGTCCCTCAGGCAGGCCGGTTGCCGCGTGATGGTTTCGGAAATCGATCCGATCTGCGCGCTGCAGGCGGCGATGGAAGGCTACGAAGTGACGACGATGGAAGACGCGGTCAAGCGCGCCGACATCTTCGTGACAGCCACCGGCAACAAGGATGTGATCACGGCGGATCATATGCGCGGCATGAAGGACCGGGCAATTGTCTGCAACATCGGCCACTTCGACAATGAAATCGACGTCGCCGGGCTCAAGAATCACAAATGGCACAACGTCAAACCGCAGGTCGATGAAATCGAGTTCGCGGATGGCAAGCGCATTCTGTTGCTGTCGGAAGGCCGCCTCGTCAATCTCGGCAATGCGATGGGTCATCCCTCGTTCGTCATGAGCGCCTCGTTCACCAACCAGACCTTGGCGCAGATCGAATTGTGGACCAAGCGCGACAGCAAGGCTTACGAAAAGAAGGTCTATACACTGCCGAAGTATCTCGACGAGAAGGTCGCGCGGCTGCATCTGGCCAAGATCGGCGTCAGGCTCACCAAGCTGACGCCTGCTCAAGCCGAATACATCGGCGTCAAGTCCGACGGCCCCTACAAGGCGGACCAATACCGTTACTGATCCACTTTTCCAGACCGCATGGTCAGCCAGGGGGGTTCCGCGATGCGGGACCCCCTTTTTTGCGGCTGTGCGTAAGTGCAACGCTGGTCTTGGTCGGCAAATAACCGCATACTCGCGCCAGTGATTCGCGGTGTGTGGGCGGATCAAACGTTACTTTGCGGTTAATACGCGTGCGCGTGTGGCAATGGATCGGGCATGCGTGTCCGAAATTCCGCTTTGACAGGGTTCAGGACCACGATCGGGCACCCACGCGGGGAGCTTGCGATGCTGCTGCTCGCGAGTCTCGCGATCGTTGGTACATTGCTGGTCGTGCTTTCGGATCAAGCCCAGATCGCGCTGTCCGGCGACCATATCCGGCTCGTACTGCTGTCGGGGCTGGCGATTGCGTTGGCGACGATCGCGCTCGCGGTGATGCTGCGGCCACGCATGACGATGCGCGCATTGCAGCCCGCTGACGTGGTTGATGTGGGTGAATTGCGCAAGACGCTGCTGGCAACCGAGGCAATCATCAGCGCGGAAGCGCAGGTGCTGGTGTTCTGGGAGCAGGGGCAGCGTGCCAGGCTGATCAATCACTCACTGCATGCGGTTCCCGGTGTGCCGTCCGATCCGCTCGAACTCGAACGTTTCGGCCAATGGCTCGAGCCAACGTCGGCGGAGGAATTGAAGGCCGGGCTGGACGCGCTGTTCGCCGACGGGCGCGCGTTCAACTTGCTGGTTCGCACGCGCTCGGGCGCGCATCTGGAGGCGGACGGGCGGGCCGCCGGCGGTCGTGCGGTGCTGCGGTTGCGGGACGTGGTTGGATATCGCCGCGATCTGGCGCGCATCATCGATCAGCACCGCGAATTGAAGCGTGAAATCCGCTCGAGCCGGGCTCTGCTCGACGCACTGACCATGCCGGTGTGGATGCGCGACGAAAACGACAAGATCTCCTGGGTCAACGCAGCGTACATCAAGGCCGTCGAGGCGTCCGGGTTCAACGAAGTGCGCGACGGGCAGATCGAATTGCTGGAGGGCCGCGAATTGGCGCGGGCCAATGCGTCGATCGCGGCAGGCAAGGAATTTCGCGAGCGGCTGCCGATCATAATTGGCGGCGAGCGCAAGGCGCACGATGTGGTGGTGCTGCCGCTTGAGGAAACGGTGATCGGCGCGGCGGTGGACGTGGCGGCAATCGAAGCGGTGAAAGACATTCACGAACGGCAGATCGCGGCCTATGACCGTACGCTGCACCGGGTGGCGACCGGCGTCGCCATGTTCGGCCCGGACCACCGTCTGATCTTTTTCAACGAAGCGTTCCGCCGGGTGTGGTCGCTGGATGCCGATTGGCTTGAAAACCGTCCGTCGGATGGCGAAGTGCTGGATCGGTTGCGGGAGTTGTCGCGCATTCCGCAAGTCGTAAACTACCGCGAATGGAAGACGGGCGTGCTGACAATGGCGCGCACGGCGGAGGGCTATGAGAGCTGGTGGCATCTGCTGGACGGACGCACCGTGCATCTGATTTCCGAGCAGCGGCCGGATGGCGGGGTGACCTATCTGTTTGACGACGTCACTGAGCGCATAGCGCTGGAAAGCCGCTTCAAGAGCCTCATCGAAGTGCAGAGCGAGACGCTGGACAGTCTCAAGGAAGCCGTCGCCGTGTTCGCGCCGGACGGTCGCTTGTCATTGTTCAATTCGGCGTTCGCAAATATCTGGCGGCTGTCGCGGGCAACGCTCAAGGAAGGTCCGCACATCGACGCGATCATCCAACAGTGCCGCGGCCTGTACGACGATGCGGATGTCTGGCGACGGATGGGCGCGGCGGTGACAGGCATTTCCGATCATCGTCAGGCGATCGACGGGCAACTTGAGCGGCCTGACGGAGCGGTGATCGACTACGTGACCGCGCCGTTGCCAGATGGTGCCACGCTGATCACGTTCGCCGACGTGACCGACGCCAAGCGTGCGCAACGCGCCCTGATGGAGCGCAACGAAGCGCTGGTCGCCGCCGATCGTCTGAAAAGCCAGTTCATCGGTCATGTGTCGTATGAGTTGCGTTCGCCGCTGACCAACATCATCGGTTTCGGCGATCTGCTGGCGCGGCCGAATACCGGGCCGCTGAATGAAAAGCAGCAGGAATATCTTGGCGACCTGTCGGCGTCGTCGAAGACGCTCTTGGCAATCATCGACGACATTCTGGATCTTGCGACGATCGACGCGGGCGGGTTGGAGCTGAAGGTGGCACCGCTCAAAGTGCGGGCGCTGATTGACGCGGCGGTGCTGGGGGTGCGTGAACGGGCCAATCGCGCTCGGCTCAAGCTGGATATCCGTATCGACGATGAAGACGTGCCGCTGGTCGCGGACGAAGCGCGTGTGCGGCAGATTCTTTATAATCTGGTCGCCAACGCCATCGGTTTTTCAAATCCGGGTGCGAGTGTGGAGATCACGAGCTGGCGCGAAAACGGTTTGCGTGTGTTCGCGGTCGAAGATCACGGTATGGGTATTCCAAAGGATAAACAGGCGCGTGTGCTGGAGCGCTTTGAAACGCACAGTCAAGGTGGCAAGCATCGTGGCGCGGGGCTCGGGCTGGCGATCGTCAAGAGCCTGATCGAATTGCACGGCGGGGCGATGTCGCTGGAAAGCGAGCCGGGTCGTGGCACGCGGGTGCTGGTCGAGTTGCCGGAAGCGGGCATTGCCAGGTCGCGGCGCAGAAAACAGCGCGACGAGCAAAAGCCAGCCGCATGAAGGTGTCAAAGTTCGAGTTCGTTCGTCATGACGCAAACGTCGATGCAAGTGTGCCTGAGCGAACCGGAACTGGCTGTTTTGGCCGAGGCGATGGCTGACCTGCTGACATCAGGCGTTTGCGTGGCGCTACGCGGTGACCTCGGCGCGGGCAAGACGACGTTCGCGCGGGCGCTTGTTCGGGCGCTTGCGGATGATCGCGATCTCGAGGTGCCGAGCCCGACGTTCGCGCTGCGCCAGGATTACGAAACGCCGCGCGGGCTGGTCGTGCACTTCGATTTTTATCGGCTGACGGACGCCGCCGAAATCATCGAACTCGGCTTCGACGAGGCTGTGTCGAGTGGGATCACCATCGTTGAATGGCCGGAACGCGCGGAGATGCTGCTGCCGGCCGACCGCATCGACATGCAACTGACGGAGGCGCGTACCGCCGATTGCCGAAAGTTACGCATCGACGGACACGGGGCCGCCGAGACGATCGTGGCCAAGCTTGCGCCGCGGATGCAGCAAGGCTGAAAAGTCACCCATTTTGCCGCATTTGCAGCACTTAAGTGTGCGCAACGGATCGAGACGGACGTGACGCCAGGGGCAGTGGGGGCTACGAGACAGCATGAGCCGGATTGAAACGTCGATGGTGCTTGCGGCGGGCCTTGGAACGCGCATGCGCCCGGTCGCGCTCGACAAGCCGAAGCCGCTCGTGATGCTGGCCCGCAAGCCGCTGATCGATCATGTGCTCGATCGCCTCTCAGACGCCGGGATCCACCGCGTGGTCGTCAACGTGCACCACAAAGCCGATCAGCTTGAGCAGCACCTGACGCTGCGGACACGACCGGAAATTACGATTTCGGACGAGCGCGAACATCTGCTCGATACGGGCGGGGGCGTCAAGAAAGCGCTGCCGTTGCTGGGTGCGGACGGATTCATCGTGCACAATTGCGATTCGGTTTGGCTCGAACCCAATGTCCGCAACCTGAACCGTATGATGCAGCTCTGGGATCCCGAGCGGATGGATTGCCTATTGATGCTGGCGCTGGGCGCAGCCGCCGTCGGTTATGCAGGGGCGGGTGATTTTTCGCTGGATGCGGATGCGCATGTGCGGCGGCGGCGGGAGCGCGAGGTGGTGCCGTTCGTCTATACCGGCGTGCAGATTCTGCATCCGCGTGCATTCGCCGCCACGCCCGACGGGCCGTTCTCCAACAACCTGGTGTGGAACCACGCGATGCTGTCGGGGCGCGCGTTCGGGATGCGCATGGAGGGGCTGTGGATGCACGTCGGCGCGCCCGATGCTTTGACGGCTGCTGAAAATGTGATCGCAACGGGTGGGTTGCCGCAATGACATTGACCGCACCCACCGTGTTTACGGTGCCCGCCGGACGGCCGTTTCTGGCCAGCCTCGCCGCAGCGATCCTGGCCGGTGATTTGCCACGCGTCGGAGGCCCTCGTCCGACCGCGCTCGATCTCGCCGGAATGACTGTGTTGCTGCCGACACGGCGCGCGGCGCGAGCGCTGGGCGAGGCGTTTCTGACGGCTTCGGGCGGTGCGGCGTTGCTGCTGCCGCAGATAAGGCCAATTTCCGAAGGGCAGGACGATCTCGCGCTGCTGACCGACGACGCGACGTCCAATCCATTCGGGGCGGCGCTCGATATTCCCGCCGCCGTCAGCGAAATCGAGCGGCGGCTGGTGCTGACGGAATTGGTCATGGGCTGGTCACGTGCGTTGCGCGCGGGCGAAGAACAGCAATACGCGGCGTCCGGTGCATCGACGCCGGCTCAGGCGGCGAACCTGGCGGCCGAGCTCGGCCAATTGATGGACATGGTCGAGACGGAAGGCGTCAGCCTCGACGGTCTGGAAACGCTGGTGCCGGAAGAGTTTTCGAGCCACTGGGGGCAGACGCTCGACTTCCTGCGCATCGTCGTGCAGGCGTGGCCGGCGTTTCTGTCGGCAGCTGGCAAGATCACGCCCGCGCGGCGTCGCAACCAAGTGCTTGAGGCGGAAGCGCAGCGGCTGCGGGCGTTTCCGCCGGCGGGCCCGGTGATCGTCGCCGGCGTCACAGGGTCGATCCCGGCGACGGTCGCGCTGATGCGGGCTGTGCGGCATCTGCCGCGCGGGGCGATCGTGTTGCCGGCACTCGATACCAGCCTGGACGCCGAGAGCGCCATGCTGATCCCCGATCATCATCCCGAGCATCCGCAGTTCGGCCTGGCGCGCTTGCTGCGCGCGCTGGAGGTGGAGGTGGCGGATGTCGCCACGCTGCGCGGACGCGATGCGGGCGTGGCGCTGATCGCGCGCCAGCGACTGATCAGCGAGGCCATGCGGCCAGCACCCACGCTGGAGCTGTGGCAGACCTACGTGACGGATACGTCGCCGCAGGAAATGGCTGCGGCGTGCGACGGCCTGAGCCTGATCGAAGCGTCGACCTCTGACGAGGAAGCCGAAATCGTCGCGCTGATATTGCGGCAGGCGGTGGAGATACCGGATGCCACTGCGGCGCTGGTGTCGCCGGATCGATTGTTGGCGCGGCGCGTGGTGAGCCGGCTCGAAACCATGGGAATTGCCGTCGACGACAGTGCCGGCCGTCCCCTGGCCAAGACGCCGCCCGGTGCATTTCTCAATCTGGTGATCGATGCGTGGGCCACCGAGTTTGCACCGGTGCCGCTGATGGCGCTGTTGAAGCATCCGCTGCTCCGCCTTGGCTTGCCGGTGCCGGTGGTGCGGCGTGCGGCGCGGGCGCTGGAATTGATCGCGTTTCGCGTGCCGTATCTGGGGCGCGGGCTGGACGGCGTGCAACGCGCACTCGACGTGTCGGAGCAGGATATCGCGGCCGGCAAACGGCGTCAGCGCGCAGTGCGACGGCTGCGCGAGGAGGATCGTCAGAGCGTACGGCAGGTGGTGGCGCAACTTGCACAAGCGTTCGCGCCACTGATCGGGGCAGCGGCAATGGGTGAGGCGACGCAATCGCTGAAAGTGTGGGCGCGGGCGCATGCGGATACAGCCGAGACATTGGCTAAGACGGACGAGGTCGAACCGCGCGGCGATGTGAGTGTAGAAGGCGAGACTGACGCCGAACCGCAATCGACCTTGTGGCAGGGCGAAGCGGGCATGTCGGCGCAGCGCTTCTTCGTCGAGGTTCTGGATGCGGGCTTGCGTGCGCCGGCGATTGCAGCGGTTGACTATCCCGATCTCTATCGTGGCCTGACGGCGGGCATCAACGTGCGGCCGCGCTTGCCAGCGCACCCGCGCATTTCGATCTGGGGGCCGTTCGAAGCACGGTTGCAGCAGCCGGACGTGATTGTTCTCGGCGCGCTCAACGACGGGACCTGGCCGGCGTCGGCGGATCCGGGCGCGTGGCTGAACCGGCCGATGCGCACGGAACTTGGGCTGCCGTCGCCGGAAGAGAAAATCGGGCACGCGGCGCACGACTTCACATCGCTGCTGGGCGCGCGGCGCGTGTACCTGACGCGGTCGGCCAAGATGGACGGCGTGCCGACGGTGCCGTCACGCTGGTTGATGCGGTTGGCGGCACTGCTCGATGGCGCGGAACCACGAACGCATAAAACCGCCCGACAAATGCTGGCAGTCGATGAACCGTGGCCGAGTTGGGCGCGCGCGCGCGACGATGCGCCAAAGTGTGCGCCGCTCAAAGCGCCGCAACCCCGGCCGGTGGTCGCCTGGCGGCCGCGTCAATTGCCGGTGACCGCAATCGAGCGCTGGCTGGCCAATCCCTATGCGATCTATGCACAACACGTGCTGCGGCTGGAAAAGCTGGAAGCGATCGGCGGGGTGCCGGGAGCGGCGCTGAAGGGCCAGATCATCCACGACGCGTTACACCGGTTTGCCGCACGTTATCCGCACGCGTTGCCGGACGATATAGCTCAGCGGTTGCTTGATGAAGCGCGCGCGGCGATGCTGGAGTATGCAGCGCATCCGCGCGTCGCGGCATTCTGGTTGCCACGCTTCGAACGGTTCGCGTACTGGTTCGCAGAAACCGAACCTGCGCGCCGGGCGGGGCGCGACGTGACGATCGCGGAGGTCGAAGGGAGCACGGTGTTGGCTGGTCCCGCAGGTGCTTTCACGTTGCGGGCGCGCGCCGATCGCATGGACATCGGCACGACGTCGCTGGTGATCACCGACTATAAGACCGGACGCGCACCGTCAGACAAGCGCGTGCTGTCGCATGCCTCACCGCAATTGCCGTTGGAAGCGGCGATCGCACTTGCGGGCGGTTTTGCAGGGGTTGTGAGCAAATCGATCGAGACGCTGGCGTATATCCGCGTGTCGGGTGGCGAGCCGCCGGGCGAATACCGCTGCATCAAGACCGCAGATGTCGGCGCGCTGGCGCTCGCGACGCGTGCCGGATTGGAGCGGCTGATCGCGACCTTCGACGATCCGAGTACGCCATATCGCGCGATGCGGCGCGCGGCGTTCGCGGACAGCTATGCCTTCGATGATTTTGCGCATCTGGCCAGGGTGGCCGAATGGTCTCAGACCGACGACGCGGGCGAGGAGGACTGAGCCATGACCGCACCAATCGCAGCACCGGAAATGGTTGCGCTGACGGCCGCGCTTGAGCGCACGCGGGCGGCGCAACATATCGCGTCCGATCCGCAGGCCTCGGCCTGGGTGAGCGCCAACGCCGGCACCGGCAAGACGTATGTGCTGACGACGCGCGTGCTGCGCTTGCTGCTGTCAGGCACCAAGCCCGAGCGCTTTCTGGCGTTGACGTATACGAAGGCGGCGGCGGCGGAAATGTCGAAGCGGGTGTTCGACCGGCTGGGAACCTGGGTGACGGTGCCGCACGCCAAGCTGGCGACACTGCTGGCCGAAGTGCTGGGACGTCAGCCGAGCGCCGACGAGATGACGCGGGCGCGGCAGCTGTTTGCGATGGCCATTGAAGCGCCGGGCGGGCTGAAAGTGCAGACCATCC
>JANXYD010000321.1 GCA_025350265.1 Hyphomicrobiaceae bacterium
CGAGCCTGCGTCGGACGGACGGCAGGCCAGTGGGCCTCGATATTGTCCCGCCGCTGAAAGAGCGGTGCTGTTGCAAAGCAGGGACAGGCAACGTCGAGAAAACAAACGCAATTCGGCAGAGCGCGGCGGACGCCGCACATAAACTACCGGCCCGTCGGCGAGACGGGTCTCGCAGAACACACGGCCACGCCGCGCTCTGCTCCCCAGTTTCATCAACGGCACGATCAAACGAGATCGGGGCCGGCAGAGGTGTTTGTGGGGGGAGTAGGCAATAGGCAATACGCATGTCTCCGACATGACCCCGCCCGAGGGACGTATCCGTCGAACTCCGTCTGTTTTTGGTCGGTGACCGCTAAGGATTAGCTCAGTAGATCAGCTATTTGACGGAGTGGCGCGGGTTCGTCGCTCAACAGAATGTTGCCACACCGCTGCTCGTGATCGCCCGCGCCGACGGCGAAAGGATCGCGTCCGCCGAGCCGGTGGTCGAGCACCAGTCGCGCCAGCAACATGCGCCGCGCGTCGCCACGACGGCGGTGGATCTGCTGCCCCTCCCACGCCAGCACCACTGCACTCGTCACATGATAGAGCGCGCTGGTGGCGCGCCGCGCATCGGCCTCGTTGCCGGCCGCACCCGCTACCGCGCGCGCCATCGCGATCGCACCTTCGACGTTGTGGCGCAGGCGCTTGCGCAACGCATCCGGCACATCGGTCGCGTCGTCGAGGCGGGCATTGAGATCGGCAAGCAGGGCCGCATCGGCGCCGTGGCGGCCGATTGCGCGTTGCAAGGCATCGATGGCGACGATGTTTCCCGTGCCCTCCCAGATCGAGCCGAGGTGGGAGTCGCGCAGCAGCCTGGCGCAGGCGAACTCCTCGATGTAGCCGACACCGCCGCGCATTTCGAGCGCATCGCCGCATACCTTGCGGGCGTCGCGCGTTGCGCGGAATTTCAGCACCGGCGTCAAGATACGCAACAACAGCTGCGCATCCTGGCTGCCCTCCAGTTCGGCGCGATCGAGCGCGCGGGCCGTGGCAAAGCACATCGACAACGCCTGCTCGACCGGCAGCATGATCTTGAGCAGTTGCCGGCGGGCCAGCGGCAGATCGACGACACGGACGCCGAACGCCGAGCGCCCGCGCGCCACCGTCAACGCATCGTGCAGCGCGCGCCGCATCAGGGCCGTCGATTTGACGCCGTTCGAAAGACGCGACCAGTTGACCATTTCGGCCATCTGCACGAAACCGCGATCCAGCCGTCCGACCGGATAGGCTGTGGCACCGTCGAAGGTGATCTCGCCGGACGCCATCGAACGCGTGCCGAGCTTGTCCTTGAGCCTGACGATGCGATAGCGATTCTGGCTGCCGTCATCGAGCGTGCGCGGCATCAGGAACAGGCCGACGCCGCGCGTGCCGCCTTGCGCCCCCTCGGGTCGTGCCAGCAGCATGGCGAGCGGCGCGTCGGCGTTCGAGCAGAACCATTTTTCGCCGTAGAGCCGCCACTGTCCGCCCTCTTGCCGCGCCGTGGTGGTGAGGGAGCCGACGTCGGAGCCGCCTTCCTTTTCGGTCATAAACTGCGCGCCTTGCGTCAGGCTGTTCATGTCGGTTTGCGTCAAGCCGTCGAGATATTTTGCCTTCAGCGCATCGTCGCCGAAGCGCGACAACAACATGGCCGCGCCGTCGCTGACGTTGATCGGGCAGCCGAGGCCGAACTCGGCCTGATTGAACAGATAGGTGAAGGCGTGCTTGGCCACCGCCGGGTAGGTGCCGGGAAAGCCTAGAATGCCTGGACGGTGCGACATCGCGTGGATGCCGAAGTCGCCGAACGCCACGCGCTCGAGTTGGCGGTAGGCGGGATGATACTCGATGCGCTGGGCATCGTTGCCGAAGCGGTCGCGGTGATGCAGCACCGGCGGATGTGCATCGGCTAACCGCGCGCAGGCATCGAGTTCGCTGCCGGCAAGCGCACCGAGCCGGTCGAGGTGAGGGGCTATATGTGCCCACGTCGCCTCGGGCAGATAAACCTGCAGCACATCGGCAAGCGAGGCATCGGCGCGAAAAAAATTCGATCCCGTCGTATCCGGCGCGATGGTGTTTTGTGGCGCACGCTCAATCACGGCCATGACGTTGCGATCTCCTGCTTGAAAATTCGGCTCTTGGCGCACGGAAGCAACTAAAGCCGCAGCAGATAGACATGCTCGCCTTCGAGGATGTGCTCCGAGCGTTGGTTGATCACCAGTGCCGCCATGGTCACCAACCCCGTCGTACGCTGCGGTTTCAGCGCGGTGATTTCAAGCGATGGAAACAACGTATCACCGGGGTAGGCGCTTTTCAAAATCTTCGCGCGCACCTCGACCATGCCGAGCAGCGCGTCGCCGATCTCGTGCGGAAACGTGCCCGCGCCGGCCGCCGTGAAGCACAACACCTGCAACCCGTGCGCTAGCGGACCGGGGTGGCCGAGTGCTCGACAATATTCGACGTCGTAGTGGATCGGATGATTGTCGAG
>JANXYD010000371.1 GCA_025350265.1 Hyphomicrobiaceae bacterium
GTCTTTGCCCGCTGCTTACGCAAGGCGCGATCGACGCGGTCGAGGCGCACGGCTCCGACGCTTTTCAGCCTTGGCGCGAAGATGGCCGAGATCGGAGCCGGCGTGCGGTTCGGTCAGGTTCATCGTGCCGGTCCAGGTGCCGGCAACCATCTTGGGCAGGAATGTATGTTTCAAAGCGTCGGAGCCGTGCGCCTCGACCGCGTCGATCGCGCCTTGCGTAAGCAGCGGGCAAAGACCGAAGCCCATGTTCGCCGAATTCCAGATTTCCGACGCCGCCATCGACACCATCTGTGGCAGGCCCTGGCCGCCGTGATCTTCGCTGCAGGGCAACGAACCCCAGCCCGCCGCCGCGAACTGGCCGTACGCTTCTTTCCAGCCCTTGGGCGTCTGCACCACACCGTCGACGAGCTTGGAGCCTTGCTGGTCGCCGGTCCAATTGAGCGGATCGAGCACCTCGGCACCGAACTTGCCCGCCTGCTCGATCACCGCGCGCACGGTTTCAGCATCCGTGGCGATGGTACCATCGGCGATCAGGGTATCGATACCGGCTGCGGTCTTGAGCGCATGCATGATGTCGTCGACAGGGGCAACATAGGCCATCGGCAGAGGTCCTCGAAGGCGGGGAAAATGTTATTGACGCGCACAATCACGGCAATCGCATGATGGCAACGAAGCTTCATCGAGCGGGAGTTTAGGGCTGCATTGACGTTTAGGGAAGATGGTTGGTGTATCGCGGTTCGCGGATGCTGTTCCCCACCAAGCTGCCGATCGACGCGCCGCGCGACGATGAGGGAACAACCAAGCGGGGCTTCTCGCCCCTATCCCTTGAGCACACCCGCAATGTGCGGCATTAAAGGCCCATGACCATTCAACTTGCCACGCCCGAAGCTATTGCTGCCGCTGCCCGATATCTCGTGCAAGGGGGGCTGGTCGCGTTTCCGACGGAAACGGTTTACGGGCTTGGTGCGGACGCGACCAACGGGTTGGCGCTGGCGGCCATATTTTCGGTCAAGGGGCGGCCGACGTTCAACCCGCTGATCATCCACGTGCCGACTGCGGAATTGGCGTGGCGCTATGGTGTGCGGACGGCGATGGCCGAAAAACTCGCGGCCGCGTTCTGGCCGGGCCCGTTGACACTGGTGCTCGATCAGCAGGCCGGACGCCTGGTGGAAGATCTGGCGACAGCGGGACTATCGACCATCGCACTCCGGGTGCCGGCGCATCCGGTGGCGCTGGCGTTGCTGCGGGCAGCGGGGCGGCCGATCGCAGCCCCGAGCGCCAATCGCTCGGGGCGGGTCAGTCCAACCACGGCCGCCCATGTCGCCGCCGATCTCGCCGACGATGTGCCGATCATATTGGACGGCGGCGAAACCCAGGTGGGACTTGAATCGACGATCGTCGATGTCTCGGGCGCGCGGGCGGTGTTGTTGCGGCCGGGCGGCGTGACACGGCAAGCGATCGAGGCGGTGTTGGGCGTTTCGCTCGCCACACACCCTGTCGGCGACACGCCCATGACACCGACCGCGCCCGGCCAACTGGCGAGCCACTACGCCCCCAATGCACCGGTGCGGCTGGACGCCGACAGGGTGCGATCCGGCGAGGCGCTGTTGGCCTTCGGGGCACCGCTGGCGCACGCCGGGTTGGTGCTCAATTTGTCACCCACCGGCGATTTGCTGGAAGCAGCGTCGAAGCTGTTTGCAGCCTTGCGGGGGTTGGACCAAGCCCAGCCAACGTCGATCGCGGTGATGCGTATTCCACAGCACGGGCTGGGCGAGGCGATCAACGACCGACTCCGACGCGCCGCAGCCCCCCGCTGATATGTGCGCTGCAACTACCGGGCGACAAGCCGCAGCTTCGTCGTCAGCACATCGAGGACACGCGGCAACTCGTGGCCCCGCTTGAGAATAAGCCCGGTCGACATGACAACGGCATAGGCGCCTTGTTTTCGCGCGAGCTTCGGGCACTTTTCGACGCGATAGAGCGGCACCTCGCTCGCCCGCCGGAAGATCGAAAACACAGCCGTCTCACGCCCGAAATCCATCGCGTAATCGCGACATTCCCCTTCCGCCATCAACCGCCCATACACGGCCAGGATCGCGCTCAATTCGCTGCGGGTAAAGGCGGTGACGGCATTGGCCGAGCGCGGCGGGCCGCTGCCACCTCCATGCGCCAAACCGCCGGCCATCTGGTCGGCGTCGCGTTTGGCAATCTGCCGCAAGGATATCGGCTCGACATCACCCATCAGGCACTCCTTGAGTGCTTCCGGAAAAAGCATGCCTCGGACGAGTTCCGGGGTGTGAGCGGTTTTTCCGATAAGAAGCACGGCAACCAAGTTGATGCTGTCAATGTGTCGCGAAGCAGCGCCGAACACAAGCCCGTCGCGTTATCTCGCCCACCTCATACCACCAAGCATCACTGTCCGGGAAGCTTAGCCATTTTTCCACCCACGTCGTCTTCCCGGAAAATACTTGGCGCGGGAGCGCGAAGAATTTATCCGGGATCTTGACCTGTCTCCGTGAGAATCAGCAATGGCTACTGCGGTTTCCAATATTGGGCCGGTCACGATCCCGGATAACTTTCGCGCCCCAAGGGCGCTGCGGTTTCCGGGATGATGACCCCACGAGATTTCAGTCAGGCGAGCCGTAGACCTTCACTCGATCGGCATTTTTTCCGGACAATAGTGACCTGCCCGCGAAAAGAATGACCGGTGAAGAAACGCCCCCTTGCATGTCCGATAGATTGGGGGCGGATGAGGGGGCTTCGGACACAGCTCCATGGTTTCGCTTGCCCGCCTCAGATGCCGAGCTTTTGTTTCAGCATGTCGCTCAACTGCTGCGGATTGGCCTTGCCGCCGGACTGCTTCATCGCCTGCCCGACGAACCACCCGAGCATGCTCGGCTTCACCTTGACCTGCTCGACCTTGTCGGGATTGGCCGCGATGATCGCATCAACGGCCAGTTCGATGGCCCCCGTGTCGGTCACCTGCTTCATGCCGCGCTTTTCGACGATGTCCACGGGATCACCGCCCTCGGTCCAAACGATTTCCAGCAGGTCCTTGGCGATCTTGCTGGAAATCGTGCCATTCGCGATCATCGTCACGATCGCCGTGTTGGCCTCCGGCGAGATCTTCGATGTCTCCAGCGTCAGCCCTTCCTTGTTGAGCCGACCCAGCACTTCGTTGATGATCCAGTTGGCCAGCGCTTTCGGTTCTGCCTTGCCCTTGGCGAGCGCGACGTGCGTCTCGAAATAATCGGCACGTTCTTTTTCAGCCACCAGCACGGCCGCGTCGTAAGCCGAAAGCCCGTACTCCGCGACGAACCGCGTGTTCTTCTCATCCGGCAATTCCGGCAGATTCGCCTTCAGGGCATCGACGTAGGCTTGCGTAAACTCGAGCGGCAGCAGGTCCGGGTCAGGAAAATAGCGATAATCGTGCGCCTCCTCTTTCGAGCGCATCGCGCGCGTTTCACCTTTGGCATTGTCAAACAGCCGGGTTTCCTGGTCGATGCTGCCGCCGTCCTCGATGATATCGATCTGCCGGCGCGCCTCGTAGTCGACCGCCTGCCCGATGAAGCGAATGGAGTTGACGTTCTTGACCTCGCAGCGTGTCCCGAGTTCGGCGCCCGGTCGTCGCACGGAGACGTTGACGTCGGCGCGCATGTTGCCCTTTTCCATGTCGCCGTCGCAGGTGCCGAGATAGCGCAGGATCGTTCTGAGTTTAGTAACATAGGCCTGCGCTTCCTTCGCCGAGCGCAAATCCGGTCGCGACACGATCTCCATCAGCGCCACACCGGAACGGTTGAGGTCGACATAGGAATAGTCGGGATGCTGGTCGTGGATGGACTTGCCGGCGTCCTGCTCGAGGTGCAGCCGTTCGATGCCGATCACTTTGGTCACGCCATCGACGTCGATTTCGATCGTGCCTTCCCCGACGATGGGATTTTTATACTGGCTGATCTGGTAGCCCTGCGGCAGATCCGGATAGAAATAGTTCTTGCGGTCGAAGATCGATCGGTTGTTGATCGCAGCCTTCAGCCCCAGCCCCGTCCGCACCGCCTGCGCCACGCAGGCCTCGTTGATCACCGGCAGCATGCCCGGCATGG
>JANXYD010000372.1 GCA_025350265.1 Hyphomicrobiaceae bacterium
CGAAATTGCGCCGCCAGGCGCACGTAGCCGCATCTTCGCGGCGTCGGCGCAAGCGCCGCCCCGGCCGGAGCGCCCTTTCGCGCGTGAGGCCCAACAGTGAGCCCTTGATCTTCGCCCGCCCCGATGCGATGGCTTTTCCGCGCCCACGGCCGGGCCGCGTTTGAGACGATCACATGAGCCTCGACACAGCAGCCCGCATCCGCAACGTCACTGCGGTTCTGGGCCCCACGAACACCGGCAAGACCCACTTAGCTATCGAGCGCATGCTCGGGCACCATTCAGGCCTTATCGGCTTGCCCCTGCGCCTGCTCGCGCGTGAGGTCTACGATCGGGTCGTCGCCAAGGCCGGCGTGGCCAACGTCGCGCTGATCACCGGCGAAGAGAAGATCAAGCCCGACAATGCCCGTTACTGGGTCTGCACGGTCGAAGCCATGCCGCGCGATCTCGATGTCGATTTCCTCGCCATCGACGAAATCCAGCTCGCTGCCGACCCTGATCGCGGCACGTCTTCACCGATCGGTTGCTCAATGCGCGCGGCAAGCTCGAAACGCTGATGCTGGGTGCCGGCACCATGCGCGACACCATCGCCGATCTCATTCCCGGTGCCAATTTCATTTCTCGCCCGCGCCTGTCCAAGCTCACCTACGCTGGCGAAAAGAAGATCACGCGCCTGCCCCCGCGCAGCGCCGTCGTCGCCTTCTCGACCGCCGAAGTTTATGAACTGGCCGAATTGATCCGCCGCCAGCGCGGCGGTGCCGCCGTTGTCATCGGCGCGCTCAGCCCGCGCACGCGCAACGCACAGGTTGCGCTGTTCCAATCCGGCGAAGTTGATTTCCTCGTCGCCACCGACGCGATCGGCATGGGGCTCAATCTCAACGTCGACCACGTCGCGCTTGCCGCCACCCGCAAGTTCGACGGCCAGGTCAATCGCGACCTGACGCCGGCCGAGTTGGCACAGGTTGCCGGCCGCGCCGGCCGTCACATGAACGATGGCACCTTCGGCGTCACCAACGGCGTCGACCCGCTGACACCTGACATGATCGAGCGGCTCGAAAATCACAACTTCGATAGCATCAAGACGCTGCAGTGGCGCGCCCGCGACCTTGATTTCAACACCCTCGAGGCGCTCCGCGAGAGCCTGCGTCGCATGCCGCGCGAACACGGCTTGCAGCGCGCCCGCATGGCCGATGATGTCACCGCTCTCGAAGCTGTCGCCGAAGATGCCGATGTCGCCCGCCTCGCGTCGAACCGCGAAGCCGTGCTGCAGCTTTGGGACGCCTGTCAGATTCCCGACTATCGCAAGATCTCGACGCAAAACCACGCCGAACTCGTGTCGACACTTTACAAGCATCTGCGCGGCCCCGGTCGCCGTATCCCCGAGGATTGGCTGAACGAGCAGGTTGCGTTTGCCGACCACGCCGACGGCGATATCGACACGCTGTCGACACGCCTCGCCCATATCCGCACCTGGACGTTCGTGTCCAACCGCACTGAGTGGCTCGCCAACCCCACCCATTGGCAGGAGCGCACGCGCGCGATCGAAGATAAATTGTCCGATGCGCTGCATGAATGTCTCACGCAGCGCTTTGTCGACAAGCGCACCAGCGCCCTCGTCAAAGGCCTCCGCGACAAGGACGAAATGAACGCCGAGATTGCCGACGATGGTGCCATCAAAGTCGAAAATCATTATGTCGGCCGGCTCAAGGGCTTCGTCTTCGTGCCTGAGACCCAGGCGGAGGATCTGCAGGGCAAGGCTACCCGCTCCGCCGCCAACCACGTTCTTGGCAAGGAATTGGCCATGCGTGCCCGCCGCGTCGCGTCCGCCAAGACCGATGCGTTGAAACTGAATCGCAAGGGCGAAATCGTCTGGCGTGGCGACGTCATCGCCAACCTGGCCGCGTCAGACGATCCCTTGAAGCCGTCTGTCGTCTTGCACGCCGATGATCTGTTGACGCCGTCCGACAAGGAGCGCGTGCTCGAACGTTTGAATGCGTGGGTAACGGAGATTGTCGGCGAGCGTTTAAAGCCGCTCGTTGAAATCGCCAAGGCCGAAGACATCAGCGGTCTGGCGCGCGGCATCGCGTTCCGCATGGTGGAAAATTTCGGCGTCGTCCGTCGCGAAACCATCAACGACGAGATGAAGGCGCTCGATCAACCCTCGCGCGCCCAGCTGCGCAAATACGGCGTCCGCTTCGGCGCGTTCAACATCTTCCTGCCGCTGCTGCTGAAACCGGCGGCGGCGGAAACCTCGCTCGTGCTGTGGTACCTCAAGCACGGTGCCACCGCTAATGTGCCCGCAGCGCTTTTGGAAACCGCCCCAAAACCCGGCCTCACGTCCATTCCCGCCGATCCAACGGTGGCCGACGCATTTTATCGCACGCTCGGTTTCCATCCCTGTGGCCCGCGCGCCGTGCGTATCGACATGCTGGAGCGCCTCGCCGATCTGATCCGCCCGCTCATCGCCTGGCGTGCGCCTGAAAGCAATCCGTCGGCTACCGCGCCGAAGGGCTCCACCGGCAACGGCGCATTCATCGTCACGCCTGAAATGATGTCGATCCTCGGCTGCTCCGCCCTTGAACTCAGCAACGTTTTGCGCGCGCTGGGCTTCCGCTCCGAGCGCCGTCCCGCGCCCGCACCGAAGGCAACTCCGCCGGCGTTGTCAGCAGACGCACCTGTGATGCTCGCGCTCCCCGAGCCCGATCCGGAAGCTGTTGCCGAGGCCACCGCCGCACTGGAGGCGGCGCGTCTCGCGGCCGCCGCTGCTGAGCCAGCCGCCGAAGTGCCGATGATCGATGTGTGGCGCCCCCGCCGTCGCCATGGCGATACGCCCGCCCGTGAGCCCGGCCGCGAGTCGCGTGATCGTCGTCCCGAGGGTGGCGCGAACGACCGCAATAACCGTTCGAACGGCCAGAGCCGCTATCGTGGCTCGCGTCCGAACCCGGCCGACAGCCTGGCTGCCCCGCTGGCACTCAACCCCGAAGGCACGCCACAGACGCCGGCACCGGCGGCCGACCAGCCCGCCCGTCGCGACGGTCGCCCACCCTGGCGCGACCGCAATCGTGGCAACGGCGGCTCGAACCGTGAGGGCGGCCCGTCGACCCCTGCCGGCGAAAACCGCACCGGCGATCAATCCACCGCAGCCCCACGCCGCGACGACGCGCGCAAAAGCAGCAATGCCGGTGGCGATCGCAAATTCGGCGACAACCAGCCTCGTCGCGATGGACCACCACCCCGCCGCGATGGCGACCGGGGCCCGCGCCGCGACGATCGCCGTGGTGATCGCGACGGTGGTGGTCGCGGCCCGCAGACGTTCCGCGCCGCCCCGCCTGCCAAGGCCAAGGGCGCAGATCCCGATAGCCCCTTCGCCGCCCTCATGGCGCTCAAGGCATCCCTCGAAAAGACCGATAAGAGCTGACGGCGACGAGCCGAACTTTTCCCCCGCTCGCGCTCACCGCGCGAACGGAGAGGGGGCGGGTACAACCAAAAATATCGGCGTTGCACGCCCCGAAACACCTCTACCGGCCCCGATCTCTCCGATCGTGCCGTCGATGAAACTGGGGAGCAGAGCGCGGCGTGGCCGTGTGTTCTGCGAGACCCGTCTCGCCGACGGGCCGGTAGTTT
>JANXYD010000374.1 GCA_025350265.1 Hyphomicrobiaceae bacterium
CGGCTATCTGTTCGTCGGCGGCGGCTATGAAACCGAGTTGAAGCCGGGCTGGTTCTTGAAGTCTGAGTATCGTCTGGCCCATTACGGAGGGCATACGATTGACGATACCAATGGCGTTGGTGGTGCTGCGTCGAGCATCACTTTCAAGCCGACCGAGCAATCGGTGCGCACTTCGTTGGTCTATCGTCTTAACTCCGAGCGCGGCGGTGCAAGCCAAGGCTCGTTGAAAGATGGGCCAAGTGCTGGTCCGCGCGTCGATGCGCGCTGGGACGGGCCTTACGCCTCGGGAAGTGTGGGGTACGGGCTTTGGGCGGCGGACACGACGGTAAACGATCCAACGACCGGTGCGGGCATTCTCAATGTAACGCAAACGCAGGCAGGCAAGGGAATGTTCGGGGCCATTGGTGCCGGCTTCGATCGGCGGGTCCTCAAAGACTATGTTGCCGGCGCATTCGTAGATGGCGACCTCGGCAGTTTGACCGGTACGATTCAGGACCAGGGTCCGTATTTTGCCGGGCGCATCAAGCTTGACCGGAATTTTGCGCTCGGCGCGCGCGGTGGGTACTTGGCGTCGCCGAATGTGCTGACGTTCGGTACGATCGGCTATACACGTGCGTATTTTGCCAGCGCCGACATGGTCAGCACATTCGCTGGCGCGCCGACCGGGTTTTCGACGCAAGCGTTCTCGAAGGCAGGGTGGTTTATTGGCGGTGGTCTCGAAGCGGCCCTGAAGTCGGGGTGGTCGTGGAAGACCGAATACCGATTGTCGCGTTACGGCTCGCAAAGCGTGACGGATTCGGCGGCTACTGGTGCCACGACGTCGATTACATTTAAGCCGGTGGAGCAGTCGATCCGGACTGGGTTGGCATATAAATTCAATTGGAACTGATTGAAGTGGGTGGGTGGTCACGTACAGGGCGTTCAGGCGTCGAAAGCACGACCCTGTTAGCTTCATCTCACTGACACTCACTTCGCCTTGGCCCGACTCCCCGCCTCAAACGCCAGTCGCACCCACATCGCCAGTTCGTCGGGGTCGTCGTAGGCGGCGGCGGGAATGGTCCAGTAGGGCATCGCGATTGTCGTGCCGCGACGGAACTCATAGGTCCATTGCGTCGCGCCTGCGGCCAGGAACTGCGGTGCGGTCTCCGCGTGGGCCTTGAGCAGCACTTCGCCTGACATGACCGCGCCGACGATGACGCCCCGGTGATAGACGCCCTTGCCGCCGAACAGCCGCTTGATTGTCACCGGGCCGAGACTTGCGAAAATGTCCTCGATGTCTGCGTTGTCCATCTAGCCACTCTTTTGCGTCGTCGCCCATGCGGCGTGTGGTGGGGCCGCCCCCAGGGCAATTCAAGTCTCGATCTCGCCCCACAAAAATTGTCATGCCAGGGGGCTTGTCGCTGGGACCCAGGGTGCCATGAACTCAGGCCTTAGACTGTCGCACCGTGGATCCTACCCACAAGGGGTAGGATGACAATTGAGGTCTGGGCATCGGCGGCTGCCCCTTATCCGCCCTCAATCTTGGTGCCTCCGCGCTGTTCAGTTCTATTTCTTTGCCGCCGCCGCACGCAACTGGGTAATCGTCTGGCGCACGGAGATAGCTTCCTGCTCCGTCTTCACTTCGATAATGGCTGCTGTGCCTGCGGCCAGCGCACGCTTGAGGGCTGGAGCGAAATCCTCGGTGCGGGTTACCGTTTCGCCGTGCGCACCAAAACTGCGGGCGAACGCCGCGAAGTCGGGGTTGCGCAATTGGGTGCCTGAGACGCGGGTCGGATACTCGCGCTCCTGGTGCATGCGGATGGTGCCGTACATGCCGTTGTTGACCAGCACCGTGACGATGGGCAGCTCGTACAACATGGCGGTGGCGAGTTCCTGGCAGGTCATCATGAAACAGCCGTCGCCGGCGAAGTTGACGACGGTCTGGCTGGGGCTGGCAAGTTTGGCGGCGATCGCTGCCGGCAAGCCGTAGCCCATGCTGCCCGAGGTGGGGGCCAAGCCGCTGCGATAATGCTTGTATTCGAAATAGCGGTGCAGGAACGCTGCGTAATTGCCCGCGCCGTTGGTGACGATGGCATCTTCCGGCAGCGCCTCCGAGCAATGGCGCATGATCTGCTCAAGTTGCACGCTGCCGGGCGTCGGCAACGGCTTCCAGGCCGCGACGCAAGCTGCCCGCAGGTCTGCCGTCTGCTTGGCCCAACCGGGTTTCGGGCTGACGTTCAAGCCGCGCAGGGCGTCGGCAAAGGCCGCAGCGTTGGAGACTATCGGAATATCGGCACGATAGACGGAGCCGAGTTCGTCGGGGCTCGGGTGGACGTGCGCAAAGGTCTGTTTGGGATTGGGGATGTCCAGCAGCGTGTATGCGGACGTAGTCATTTCGCCCAGCCGCGCGCCGACGACGAGCAGCAGGTCGGATGCCTTGATGGCGGCTGCG
>JANXYD010000388.1 GCA_025350265.1 Hyphomicrobiaceae bacterium
CCGAAAGGTCTGTGGCATGGCCGGGCCATGCCTTTTTTGATTGAACTCACAGCTGTTGCCACGTCGTCGTTTCCGGTGTTTGCCGGATTGTAAACGCGCCCCGGAGAATGACCGATATGTCGACCACGATCGTGCATCGAAATCTGATTGGCCGTCCGTTGACGGACGCTGCGACGCTGGCGGCGCGGCTGCTGCTCGGCGCAATGTTTCTGTTCGAGGGTTATAGCAAAGTCATCGCCTATGCCGCCGCGGGTGGATACATGCAGCGTTTCGGCGTTCCCGCTGCTTTGTTGCCGTTGGTGATTGCGACCGAGATCGGCGCGGGCCTGTGCTTGATCGTTGGCTGGCAAACGCGTTGGGCCGCGCTCTTGCTCGCCGGGTTTTCGGTCGCCGCCGCCGTCATCTTCCACGCTCGTTTCGCCGATGGCAATCAGCTCCAGCATTTCGAGAAGGATTTCGCCATCGCAGGCGGCTTGCTGGCGCTCTTTGCGTCGGGGGCTGGAGCTTGGGCGCTCGACAGGCCAACCCCCTCCCGCGATTGAGAATTGCAAAAGGTCTTGCTTCGCCATATTCCACGCACGTTGTGATGGAACATGCGGTCGTGCACGAAGCGGCCGGCGCGGGGGAGGCGTGGATGCAACTCGAGCCTTTGGCATATCATGTTTCTGTTGCCGCGCGATTAGAGGCGGCCGAGCCAGAACTCTGGGCGTGGTTTTGCTCCGATATATTCGCCGAGAAATACAAGGCCGCTACCGCTGATGATCTGCTGCGCAATGCCATTCGGCTGGACCGCAGCGGGCCGAACGAGCGTCGCTACCAACTCGCTGAGCAGGCGCGCGACAAGCTTGGTCTGGCCGAGCCGATAACGCTGCACCAGATGCACGATGCGACCGGCCGGCCCAATGCGTTCCTCATTTTCATGCCTGGCGAAATCGTGATCGCGTTCGAGGGGCGCATTCTCGAATTGCTCGATCAGGATGCCGAATTGCTGGATCTGCTCGGTCACGAAATATCCCACTACAAGCTCTATACCGAAGCCGCTGGCCGCTATCGCGTTGCCGATCGGTTGCTCGGCTGGCTGATTGCGCGCGAGCAGTGTCCGCCGGAGTTTATCGAGACCTGGCGGCGTAATCGGCTGTTTACGGAGATTTATTGCGATCTTGGCGGACTGATGGCGTGCGGTGATCGCGACGCGACCATCCGCGGCCTCGTCAAGTCGCTTGCCGATTTCAAGGATGCAGACGCGGCAAGCTATCTGCGGCAAGCCGAGGAATTGTTGGCGCGCGGTGCAGGCGTATCGCGCGGTACGACGCACCCGGAATTACATGTGCGCGTGCTCGCGGTCGCCAACGCGGAGACGATGCCGCCCTTGGCTTTTTCGGATATGCTGGCGCAATTGATCGCTGGACCGCTCGACGTGGCCGCACTCGATCTGCCCGATCAGCAGCGACTTGCCGCGCTGACGCGCGCGCTGCTCGATCGGTTTTTCAGCCATCACGATCTCAGCACCGATCAGACGATGGCTTATGCCCGGCAGATGTTTCCCGACTATGCGCCGCTGACCGTTGCGCCTGGCGCATTGACGACTGTTGCAGCGACGCTGTCGGAGAGCACGATCGCTTATCTTTGTTATGTGTTGCTCGATCTTGCCACTCTCGATGACCGGGGCTCGTCGCATCCGATCGCCGTGGCCGCCGCCATCGCCGACGAGTTGGGAATGGCGTCGCGTTTTCGTGAAATCGCGCGGCAGGAGCTCAAGGGGCGACGCGCTATTTTGTCCGGACTGACAACGCAGGCCGCCTGACGGCGCAGACGATAAACCTGAAAATCAGAGATTTTCGCATGCTCGACAGTTTGCCCGCCGACAAACGCCTGACGTTCGACGATGTGTTGCAAAAATTCCAGCAGGGCCGGCCGGTCGGCACCGACGACGTGATCGCTGCCGTGCGGGCACTGCTCGAAGATGTGCGCGATGCGCATGACGAAGGTTTTGTTTGCGATCTGGATCGCGTCGACCTGCTGGCGGCCAAGGCCGGTGGCGAACTGCGCCTTGGCGACTGCGCGCGTACAAATCCAACGATTGTCGTCGACCGCGTCCGCAGCATTGAAACGCCATCGTCGGAAGCGGTTGCAATTGTCAGCCAGGTCGGCGTGCGCGAAGACGGCGGTCGGGTCTCAGCCTGGAACCGCAGCATCGCCGAGCCGGGGCAGGCACCCGATCGGCCACTCTTTTATCGCAACTACGGCAGTTGGGAGAGGGCTGCCGGACATCACGACGCGCTGACCGATATTTTCCATCTCGGCTTGATTGCGGCCAGTCTTGCCACCGGCCTGGATTTCCGCGACGCCGACGCATTCGCGTCGTTCGTGGCCAATCGCACTAACCTGATCAAGCTCAATCCGCGCCTGCACCCGGTGCTCGCGCGCGCCATCGCCGACATGACCGAGACGACGCGTGCACAACGCGCGGCCGATCTGGGCGCGCTAATCGATCTCATCGACGATTATCGCTCGGTCGAGGTCGACGACGCTCCCGGCCGCAATCGCGATCTTGCCGCGGTCGACGATCACGGGGTGCGCCGCCAGCGCACGCAGGCATATTTTCGCAACCGCCTATTCGAGGTCTCCAAACGCAACAAACTGCTTTATTATAACGACAAACACGGTGTCGACCTGACGCGTGGCTCGTTTCCGCTGATGCTCGATTATCGCTCGCTCAAGGCGCGGCAGTTGTTCGTCACGGGGCTGGATCTGCTCGCGCAACTCGCGGCCCGCCATGACGGCGACGCAGCCGTCGGTGAGCTTGATTTGAGGCGTTGGCTGCAGTGTGTCGACTATCCCTTCCTGGCGCCGAACCTTGACAAGATCCGCGCCACCGCCCGTAAAGATCAGCGCGAACTCGGCTTCAATCAATTGCGGCTTACGCTCGCGATGCTGCGCTGGCACGACGACGACAAGGGCGAGCGCATCCAATCGCCGCTCGTCATGCTGCCGGTGACGCTCAAAAAGCAGTCGGGCTCCATCGACGGCTTCAGCCTCATCGTCGAGGGGGCGGTGGCCGAGGCGGAAATCAATCCGGTGCTGCGTTATGTGCTGGCCGAAAAGTGCAAGATCGCATTGCCGGAAACGATCGATTTGCGCGATCTTTCGGCATTGATCGCGTTGCGCGCATCGCTGGAGCGGGACATCCGGCGCATCAAACCCGGTGTCAGCGTAGGGTTGATCGACCGGCCGCGCGTGCAACTCATTCAGCGAACGATCAAACGGCAACTCGACGAGCACCGCCGTAAGCACAAGCGTGCCGGCCAACAGCTCAAGGATTGGCGCGGCGTCGCGTATTCGTATGCAGCGGACGGGTATCAGCCGCTCGGCATGGAACTGTTCGAACGCTTTGTGCGGCCAAAGCCGGCTCCTGACCGCGCGTTCGCCAACGGCAGCAGCGGCGTTGCAAGTGGCATCGACACAGCCGATCACCAGGTAACGGCGACCACCGAGGGTTACGCATTCGAGACCGCCGAACAGAGCGATCCGCTCAATTGGGAAATCGATTTGTGCGCGGTTTCATTGGCCAACTTCAATACGCGAAAAATGAGTCTGGTGCGCGACTACGAAGTGCTGCTCGGCGACTATGCCGGCCGGCACGACAATTATGCGCGGTTGTTTGAGCACGGTGCGCGGCCGCAATTGCAGCCCATCGACAAACCCCCGCACAGCGCCCGCAATTTTGTGTTGCCGTCCGACCCGAGCCAGGACGGCGCGGTACTGCGTGCGGCCTCGGGAGAAAGTTATGTCATCCAAGGGCCGCCGGGCACGGGCAAATCGCAGACGATCGCCAACCTGCTCGCCGATCTCGCCGCACAGGGCAAGTCGGTGCTGTTCGTGTGCGAAAAGCGAGTCGCGCTCGACGTCGTGCACAATCGCCTGAAGGAGGCTGGCCTCGGCGAACTCGCCTGTCTCGTGCACGACGCGCGCGATGACCGCAGCGCGTTTATCGCCGACCTGAAAGTGCTCTATGAAACCTGGAGCCGCGCACGCGGCAGCAACACCGCACGCGATCGGCGCGCCAAACTGGCAGATGAAGTCGACGTGGGCTTGGCGAGCCTTGAGGGGTATTCAGCCGCCATGCAGATGCCGGCCGGCGCGAGCGGACCAGTTCATGCACTGATGCGACATGCGCTCGCCAACGATATCGGCAACGTCGCCCTTGCCGGCCGCGACCAGGAGAAAATCCCTTCGTGGGATGCGTTTTGCGCCGGCGAGGCAGCGTTGAAAGAAGTCGAACGGCAGCTCGACGCCGAAGGCGAGGAAAAGCCTGCAATGGCTGCGTTGCTGCGGGTCTTGAAGACGGGCTTTGTGCGCGAAAGCCGGCCCATTGCTCATCTTGAACGCGCGGTTGCCGACGTGCGAGCCGCGTTGGCGCAGATGGCTGCGCTGCGCGATCTGGTGGTCGGCGACGGGCGGCCGGTGTCGCTGTCCTTGCTCAAGGCACAGACCGGGCTCGCCGCACAGTTGCGCGCGCTCGCCGAAATCGACAAATTGAAGTTGCTCGACGCGCTCGATCCCGGTTCGATTGGTGTGCGAAAAAGCCTTCAAACGTTGAATAAGTTAGACGCGGGACTCGCCTCCGCGATGGTGCTTAACGCGGGTTGGTTCGCCAAGCTATCGCCGTCCGAGACAACCGCCGGGCTGGCGTTGGCGCGAGGGAAGGAAGGCCGTTTTTTCGCTTTCCTGTCGAGCGACTGGCGCGCGCTGCGACATCAGGTGGGCACCCGGCACAAGGGCAAGCCCGACGGTATCGTCAATCTACTCGAGAAACTTTCTGTCGAGCACGCGGCGAGGGCTGTACGCGACGAGCAGGCTCAGCGCGTCGGCCAGACCCTCGGCGTCGACGACCTGAGCGAGATCCGCGCAACGCTGGAAACCATTTCCAACTCCGGCTTTGTTGCGGGATCGGACGCCCGGCTGCTGCTCGACGCATGCCTGGAAAATCCGCAAGCGATGAACCGGCGCGTGTTGCGGTTGGCTGACGAGGAGCCACGCATCGCGCGCGCGCTCGAAACAATCGACACGTTGTTCCAGACGTTGGGCGACGCGACGCCCGACGATCTCACTGCACACTTGGCGACGCTTGATCGCAACAAGGACCGGGTGGTCGAACTCGCGCGCACCGTGGCAGCACTTGAGGCGAGCGGGCCTGTGCTGGCGGACGCATGGCGCGACTTGCGTTTGGACGCTGGCACCTTCCGCGCGACTTCGCTGCACACCACGATCGCGCGCGCCATGAACGGCGCGTCCGAGGCGCAGCACATGACCGCGCGCGAGGTGCAAGGCGTGGCCGACAAACTCGGTAGCGGGCTTGCGGACTTGCGCGCAGTCAACGCCAAACGCACCTTGGAAGACCAGCGCCAGCGCTTCAAATTGCATTTTTCCGCCAAGGATAAACGCTATGATGCCGGGCGCAGTTTTCTGGAGCATCAGTTCGCGCTGCAGCGGCCGAGTGCTGCCATGCGCGATTTTCTTGCCGGCGATCCCGCCCGCGTGGTGGCCGACTTGAAGCCCATCTGGATGATGTCGCCGCTCAGCGTCGCCGACACGCTGCCGTTGAGCGACACGCTGTTTGATTGCGTGGTGTTTGACGAAGCGAGCCAAATTCCGATCGAGGACGCGGTGCCGACGCTCTATCGTGCGCGGCAGACGATCGTCGTCGGCGACGAGATGCAGTTGCCGCCGCCGAGTTATTTCGCCAAAAAACTCGAGGCCGACGCGGAAGATCTGCCCGACTACATCGCGTTCGGCATGCAGGCCGAAAGCCTGTTGGACAAAGCCATCGTCGCGTTGCCTTCGACGCGGCTCGATTGGCACTATCGGAGCCGGCACGAGGCGCTGATCGGGTTCTGCAATCAGGCCTTTTATGGCGGCCAGTTGAAGACGATCCCCAGCCGGCAGATGCTGCAGCCGATGGCGCGCATCGACACCGCAGCGCCGATCACCATGAAGCAGCAGTCGGCCTTCGTGCTCGAACGCCCGATCAGTTTTCACAAGATCGGCGGTGGCGTTTTTGCGGCACAACAAAACCTGAAGGAAGCGACCTATATCGCCGAGCTGATCAAGACGCTGCTGGCGCAGAGCGAGATGAGCATCGGCATCGTCGCGTTCTCGCAACCACAGCAGGCGGCGATCGAGGCCGCATTGGAGCGCATCGCCAGCGGCAATCAGACGTTCCGCGCACGTCTCGATCAGGCGTTCGGGCTCGACCACGAAGAGCTGTTCGTCAAAAATCTGGAGAACGTGCAGGGCGACGAACGCGACATCATGATCGTCAGCGTGGCGTATGGGCCCAATGAGGCCGGCCGGCTGATCATGAATTTCGGCCCGATCAACCAGGAGGGCGGCGAGAAGCGGCTCAACGTCATCTTCTCGCGCGCCAAGCATCATATGGTCGTCGTTTCGTCGATTGACGCGGCGCAAATCACCAACGACTACAACAAGGGCGCGAACGCCCTGAAGCGCTATCTGATGTATGCGGCGGCTGCGTCCGAAGGGGATGCGGCGGGCATGCGAACCGCGCTTGCTGGTTATCCCGGTGCCGAGCACGTCGAACGCGTGACTGTTTCAGCCGACCCGTTGGCCGACCTTGTCGCCGCGAGCGAACGCGCCGCTGGCCGCGACGTGGCGCGCGCGTATGGCCAGTCGACCGCGCGCTGCGACGTGGCCGTGCGCGACGCAACGTCCGCCCGCTTCGACACCGCCATCCTGACCGACAACGACGCGCACTATGACATTGCCGATGTGGTGGATCGCTACGTGACGTATCCAGCGTTGCTCAAGGCCTCCGGCTGGACGGTGCAATTCGCACTCGCCAAGGACTGGTTGTCGGCCAAGCGTCACAAGTGACTGGAACCCGATCACGTTCCGCAGAACGTGGCGCGCACGATCTCCTCTGGTCGCGGTGGCAAGGCGAGCGGCGCCGCATCAGGTTGATCGTCGAAGGGTCGTGACAGCACCTCGACCAGTTGCTCGAACGGCTGGTAATCGCCCCGCTCGACCGCCGCGACGATGGCCGCTTCGACGCTGTGGTTGCGCGGGATGAAAGCTGGATTGATCCGCTGCATCGCGGCTTTCCGTTGTTCCGGCGTACCCGCCTCTTGTGCAAGCCGCTGTCGCCAGGCGATGGCCCAGGTGTCGAAAGCTGTGGGATCACGGAACAACGCGCGCGCGACTTGGTCGTGAACCGGGCCTTGCGCGGCATCACACAGAGCGCGGAACGTCAACGTGAAATCGGCCCGATTGTCGGCCATCCGGTCGAGCAGATCCTGGCACAGCGCATCATCTCCGGCGATTACGGAGGCCAAACCGATCTTGCGGCACATGCCTTCCACGTAGGCTTTCATGAACTGCTGCGGAAAACCGTCGAGCGCTGATTGGGCCTGAGCGATGGCCGCCGATTTATCGTCGGCCAGCAGCTCCAACAGCGTTTCGGCGAGGCGCGTCAAATTCCATTGCGCGATCGTCGGCTGGTTGGCGAAGGCGTAGCGGCCGTGCAGATCGATGGAACTCAAAACCGTGGCCGGATCATAAGCGTCCATGAACGCGCACGGGCCGTAGTCGATCGTCTCGCCGGCGATCGAGGTGTTGTCGGTGTTCATGACGCCGTGAATGAAGCCGACCTGCATCCAGCGTGCGATGAGCGCTGCCTGACGTGCAACGATCGCGTGCAGTAATGCCAGATACGGATTGGGTGCTTGCGCGGCGTCCGGGTAATGCCTGGCGATGACGTGATCGGCGAGTTCGCGCACGGCCTCGGTGTCTTTGCGGACAGCGAAATACTGAAATGTGCCGACGCGAATGTGGCTGGACGCGACGCGCGTCAGCACAGCGCCGGGCAATGCCGTTTCGCGATGGACGGTTTCACCCGTGGTGACTGCGGCGAGCGCGCGCGTCGTGGGAATGCCGAGCGCGGCCATCGCCTCGCTGACGATAAATTCGCGCAGCACCGGGCCGAGAGCTGCACGACCATCGCCCCTGCGGGAAAATGGCGTTGGCCCGGAACCCTTCAATTGCAAATCGAAGCGTCCGTCCGGCGCGATGATTTCGCCGAGCAGGATCGCGCGGCCATCACCGAGCTGCGGCGAAAATCCGCCGAACTGGTGGCCCGCATACGCGGTCGCGATCGGCATCGAGCCGCCGGGGATCCGATTGCCGGCCAACAGATCGACATGGCCGGCCAACGCATCCGCATCGAGGCCGAGGTCGCATGCGAGCGGTCTGTTCAGCTTGATGAGCCGGGGCGAGGCGACGCGGGTTGGAAGCTGCCGCAAATAGAAGCGGCTGGAGAGGCGCGCATATGAATTGTCGAACGCGAACACCGGCTCGGCTACGGCGATTGCGGCGGCGATCGGATCTGGCGATGTGGTCTGGGTCATGGTCGGTCCAGGGCTAGGAAAGGACGGCTGCGATCGATGCTTGAAGTGGCTTGAGCAAGTTTTTGTTTATTCTACTATGTCGGTCATCGGGAATTGGAAACAAGAGCAGACCGAGGGTGCGAGCACTGATGACCAGCAAAAAAACGACCGCGACGACAAAAACCAAAGCTGCCGGGGCGAAAGCCGTGACACCGCCACGCACCATCCGGGTCACCACCCACGCTGGGCCGGGCGCGCGCGCTCAGATGCACGATGTGCCGTGGCCGAAGGTGCCGCCGAAGGGTGCCTTGATCAAGATCGGGGCCTGCGGCGTGTGCGGGACCGACCAGCATATCCTGAAGGGGCATTGGCCGAAGCCTTTGCCGTGGCCGTTCACGCTCGGCCACGAACTCGCTGGCGTGATCGTCGAGATCGGCGCGGAGCTGAAGACCGATCACTCCGGCAAGCCGATCGGCGTCGGGTCGAAATTGATGCTGCCGCCCTTGATGCCGTGCGGCTTTTGCGACTGGTGCAAGCGCTATCCGGAGCAATCCAACAAGTGCCTGACGCCGGTTTACTATGGCCGCTATCTGGGCTTCGACAAACCGCCGCATCTGTGGGGCGGTTGGGCTGAATATGTCTACGTCGACCTCGGCGACTTGCCGGGCACCAAGATCTATAAGCTGCCCGATGACATGAGTTTGTTGCTCGGTTCGCTGTCAGAACCGTTGACGTCGTGCATTCGCGGCTTCAATCGCGCCATCCGCGCCGGTGGTTTCAAATGGGGCGACACCGTCGTCATCCAGGGGACCGGGCCGATCGGCATTCTGGCGATCGCCGCAGCACAGGAAATGGGGGCGGGACGCGTAATCGCTGTTGGTGCGCCGGAGACGCCGCGCTTGGAACTGGCGCGTGCGTTCGGCGCTGAAGCGACGGTCGATATTGAGAAAGTCGTCACGCCCGAAGCTCGGATTGCACGCGTGCGCGACATCGTCGGCGGCTATGGCGCGGATGTGGTGATGGATTGCTCGGGGCATCCGACCGCCGGCCCGGAAGGCATCGAATTTCTGCGTGACGGCGGCACGTATATCGAGATGGGGCAATTCACCGACGCCGGTCCGATCATGACCAACTGGCATCGCATCTGCACCAAGGACATCACATTGCTGGGTTCGTGGGCGTTTACCGCCAACGACCTGCCGCTCGGCGTCGACATGCTCTATCGTGCGCGCGATAAGTATCCGTGGCGCAAGATGCAGACGCTGTTTCCGTTCACGCTCGACGGCATCAATGATGCAGTGGCGCAGGCGATGGCGATGAAAACCGTCAAGAGCACCATCGTGCCATTTCCGGAACTCGTGTGATCACTTATTCGGGCCGGAGCAGCCGCGTCGCGATCGGGTAGAGACCTTCCTGGCCGAGCACGATGACGTTCAGTCCATCGGACCCGAACAGGGGATCGAACGCGGCGTCGAGAACATTGAGGCCGCCAGTGTAAGCACCGAACGCCGGCATGACCAGCCGGCGGCCGTTGCCGATAAAGCACGGACGGCGGATCGTGTGCCCGTAGAGTGATACCCGCGCCGAGGGATGCAGATGGCCGGCGATTTCGTGGCTGACGCGGGCCTCGCTCGGCAGATGCCGCAAGGTCAACCCCGACAGCGTCAGCTCATCGCACACGCTGCCGCCCAACGAGGGCGCGACGCCGGGGTCGTGATTGCCGGTCACCCAGATCCAGCGCCGGCCTTCCTGCAGCATGGCGATGATGCGAACATCGTCGTCGTCGATGCGGTCGGAAGCGCGGACGTCGTGTAGGCTGTCACCGAGCGCGATCACCGTTTCGGGGGCATGCCGGTCGATCGCCTCGGCCAGTTTGATCAGCGTCGCACGGGTGTCATAGGGGGGCAGCATGCGTCCGCGCGCCGCGTTCGACGATCCCTTTTCCAGATGCAGATCCGCGACCAGCAGCGCGCGTTCGGCCGGCCAGTAGAGCGCTCCCGAAACGTCGGCGATCAGCGCCTTGCCGCACAGGGAAAACGCATGCGTGGCTCCATCACGCGGGTCTAGTCGGTCGGAAGCGAGTTTGAGCATTGGGCGAGCCTGATCGGTTGATAGGGCTGTCATAGCCGGGGTTGGGTGATGTGCAAGGCTCGACCGACCCGTTTGCACCAGTTTTGAAGCAAGCTCACTGCAAACCCGGTGATTGCGGCAAAGCCATGTCTCGGAGCGTCGGCGGCCGGTTCGCCGGCACTTATGGCCGGCGACCGGACAAGCCCACACGGGAATGTAATCGCCCGGTCAGATTTGATCGCTGGCTGGCATTCCCGGCGGCTCCGCTACCCCTCCCGCCACGCCCGGTAAAACCCAGCGGAATCGCAAATTTGTGGCGGGGAATGCGTTAACCTCATTCGCTGCCAGTCAGGCGCTGGTTTGGCGTTGCAGACTCGTGCGGCTCGGATCGGTGGGCGCGCTGACACGGCGCGCGATATTGCCAGCGGCTGTGCAATGTGATTGGTGCCCACACGCCCGAAGCCGCGCACGGATGGTCCATGCTGATTTACAAAATCGCCACCGGGCGGGCCTGGCAGGAAGCGCTGGCCGCCGGTCGCTACACCGGTTCCGCCGACGATCTCCGTGATGGGTTCATCCACATGTCGGCGTCGGCCCAAACCAGGGCGACATTGGCCAAGCATTTCGCCGCTGTGGCCGACCTGGTCATTGTCGCGGTGGAGGCCGAACGTCTCGGCGCTGACTTGACGTGGGAAGTCTCGCGCGGCGGCGAGAAATTTCCCCACTTATATGCGCCGTTGCCGATCGAAGCCGTCGTCTGGTGGTATCCGCTGGCGATCGCCGCCGACGATACACACACACTGCCGCCAGCCTTCATTTGAACCGGCCTTCGTTTGAACAGGAAAATGCCGATGTTGTCGCTGGCTTATGGGTTTGCGCGGCCACTGTTGTTCGGCCTCGAACCCGAACGCGCGCATGAAGCCACCTTGCGCGCGCTCGAAAGCGGGTTTTATCCGCGCAGCCTCGGCCCGGACGATGCACGCTTGAAGGTATCGGCCTTCGGCTTGACGTTTCCCAATCCCGTCGGCATCGCTGCGGGCTTCGACAAGGACGCGCGGGTGCTGGACGGCGTGTTGGGGCTCGGCTGCGGACTGGCCGAAATCGGCACCGTCACGCCGCAACCGCAAGCGGGCAATCCACAACCGCGCGTCTTCCGCCTGACCCGCGACGATGCGCTGATCAACCGCCTGGGTTTCAACAACGGCGGTCATGCGGCGGCGCGCGCGCGTCTTGTGGCACGTCGCGCGAAAGGCGGCATCGTCGGCGTCAACGTCGGTGCGAACAAGGATACCGTGGACAAGACTGCCGATTACGTCGCAGGCATCGACGCGTTCTACGATCTGGCCGATTATTTCATGATCAATATTTCCTCGCCGAACACACCCGGCCTGCGTGATCTGCAAGCGCCCGCCGCCCTCGACGAATTGCTCGGCCGCGTCATGCAGGCCCGCGCACGACATTTAGCCAACGGTGCGCCGAAGCGGCCGATCATCGTCAAGGTCTCTCCCGATATCGCCGAGGACGATTTGCTGCCCGTCATCGCTCGCCTCGAGGCCAACGCCGTCGACGGCATCGCCGTGTCGAACACGACCTTGAGCCGCGCCGGGCTTGGTGACGACCCCAACGCGCAACAGTCTGGCGGCCTTTCCGGCAAGCCGCTGTTTCATCGGTCCACAGTCACGCTCGCCCGCGTTTATCAGGCGACCGGCGGCCGCATTCCTTTGATCGGCATCGGTGGCGTCAATTCCGGCGCCACCGCGCTCGCCAAAATCGAGGCCGGTGCGTCGCTCGTGCAACTCTACACCGGGTTGATTTATGAAGGCCCTGCCCTTATCGGCCGCATCAAGCGCCATCTCGCCGACGCGCTCGCGCGCTCGCCATCCGGCAGCACCCTCGCAATCCTCACCGGTTCCAAGGCCGCCGTCTGGGCTGCGCGGTCGTTGGCGGGGTAAAAGGGACCAGCGATCGCTTGGCAGACCTATCGCAGACGATGAACTGGTATTGCACTTCCGAGTACCCGAGGGTGGCGCTATTTTTTTTGCCACGGACTTGGAAGATCATTGATACATCGCCCAATCGCCGAATGCACCGATCTCGTCCCGGTGAGATCGAATTCCCAGTCGTCGTTCGCGCTCGAAATCAAACTCACGATCAAACCACTACCAGATTGCAACTGCTCGACGAACTGGTCCAGTTCGTCTTTTTTGATCTTGAATTCAATGCCCGGTTCGCCGTCGTTAAAAATTATCCCAAGGCCGGTTGCTTTCCAGCCATCGTGGCTGTCAATTCGAAACCTGACGGCTTGTCGTGCGTCTTGACGGACAACCACCTCACACCCCGGATATCCGTCCTGGGCATGCTTGATCCGGAAGCACTCGAGCGTCTGCTCGCCACCGGCAGAGCCAAAGCTTCATCTCAGGAGACACCATGCGATCGCTGCTTTTTATCCCGGCCGACAGCGAAAAAAAGATCGGCAAGGCGCTCAACTTTGGAGCGGATTGCCTGCTGCTCGATCTCGAAGACAGCGTGGCGCCATCGCGCAAGGCGGAAGCGCGCGTGCTCGCCGCCGCATTCATCGCCGAGGCGCGTCACCTGGATAAGCGGCCACGGTTATTCGTGCGCATCAACGCACTCGATTCATCAGAATGGGAAGCCGACCTGCAGGGCGTGCTTCCGTCCGGACCCGACGGTATCCTGCTGCCCAAGCCACGTGACGCTAACGATGTCGAGCGGTTGGCGATCACCCTTGATCATGCCGAAGCCAAGGCGGGGGTCCCCATCGGCTGCACACGAATCCTGGCGCTTTCGGCCGAAATTCCAATCGCAGTGCTGACCTTCCCGACCTATTTTGAAGCAAGCAGCCGTCTCGATGGCATCACCTGGGGTGCCGAAGATCTGTCGGCGCAGATGGGTTCGTCCGCCACGCGCGAACCGGATGGCCGCTGGACCTCGCCTTATAAACTGGCCCGCGACATGTGCTTGTTCACAGCAGTCGCTGCCGGCCGCCAGCCGATCGATACCGTCTACGTCGATTTCCGCAATCTGGCTGGCTTGGCCGAGGAGTGCCGCATCGCCGCTCGCGACGGCTTCACCGGCAAGCTCGCGATCCACCCAGATCAGGTTTCCACCATCAATGCGGCTTTCACGCCGACGGCGGCCGAGATCGCCTGGGCCAACGACATCGTAGCGCTATTCCGCGACAATCCAAACTCCGGAGCGCTTTCGCTGCGCGGCCAGATGATCGACCGCCCCCACGCCATCCGAGCCGAACGCATCCTCGCCCGCGCCAAGCTGGCGGGTGTGTGAGGCGCGCCGTGGGCTCTTGATGCGCCGCCTCGGTCAGTGCGGCGTTTTCAGCGCCGTGGCCCCTTGCGGCCCAGCCGCGCGCCCATTTTTCCGTGGTCGCGGCGTTGGGCGCGGGCTCCCTTGGCGGGGCCGGTCCCCATATCCTTGTGGCCGTCACTCAGCATCTCAAAGCGCAGCGCGCCGGCGGTCGGCACGGCTTCGACGAGCCGGACGTTGACGGTATCGCCCAATCTGAAGCCGCGCCGTGTGCGATCACCGATCAGCGCGTGCCGGGTTGCATCGTGCACAAAGAAGTCATCGCCGAGCGTGGAGATGGGAATGAAACCGTCGGCACCGGTATCGGCGAGCTTGACGAAAAGGCCGGATCTGGTGACGCCGGCGATGCGGCCGCGAAACTCCGCCCCGACGCGATCGGCGAGGTGCGTCGCGATCAATCGATCGGTGGTTTCGCGCTCGGCGGCCATCGCGCGGCGTTCCATCTGCGAGATGCCTTCGGCGATATCGCTCAACCCAGCGAGTTCGTCGTCGGTGATGCCGTCGCGGCCCAACCCGAGCGCGCGGACCAGGCAGCGGTGCACGATCAGATCGGCGTAGCGCCGGATCGGCGACGTGAAGTGGGCGTAGCGCTTGAGGTTCAGGCCGAAATGGCCAAGGTTGCCGGGCGCATAGACCGCCTGCGATTGCGAGCGCAGCACCACTTCGTTGATGAGGTCGGCGGTCGGCATGGTCTTGGCGGCCGCGAGAATTTCGTTGAAGTGGGTGGGGCGCAGTTGGCCGGCCTTCGGCAATTTCAGATCGAGCGTCGCGAGGAAATCGCCGAGCGCTGCCAACTTCTCTTTCGACGGCTGCTCATGCACGCGATAGATGAGGCTGGTGCGCTTTTCCTCCAGTGTCTCGGCGGCCGCGACGTTGGCCTGGATCATGAATTCTTCGATCAGGCGGTGGGCCGTCAGCCGTTCGGGAACAATGACGCTGGCGACGCGACCGTCCGCGTCGAGGACGATCCTGCGCTCGGGCAGATCGAGATCGAGGGGGGCGCGGCCGTCGCGTGCGCCGCTCAAGACCGCGTAGGCGGCCCATAGTGGTTTCAGTGCCGTTTCCAGTACGGCGGCCGCCTTCGGGGTCGGCTTGCCGTCGATGGCTGCTTGCGCCTCTTGATAACTGAGCTTGGCTGCGGACCGCATCAAGCCCCGATGAAAGGTGTGGTGACGTTTTTGGCCGCTCGCGTCGAAGACCATTTCGACGGCCAGGCAGGGCCGCTCTTCAAGTTCGCGCAACGAGCAGAGATCGTTGGAAATCCGTTCTGGCAGCATGGGCACGACGCGATCGGGGAAGTAGACCGAGTTGCCGCGCAAGCGGGCCTCGCGATCCAGTCGGGTGCCCGGGCGCACGTAGGCGGCAACGTCGGCGATGGCGACGATGACACGCCATCCGCCGGGGTTTTTTGCGTCCGTATCGGGTGCGGCGTAGACGGCGTCGTCGTGATCGCGGGCATCGGCTGGATCGATCGTGAGGAGCGGCAACGCGGTGAAGTCGCGGCGCTTGTCGGGCAGCAGCGCGGGAAGCTGTGCCACTTCGTCGAGCACGGCACGCGGAAATTCGTCGGGGATGCCGTGGGTGTGAATGGCGATAAGTGAAATCTGACGCTGATCGCGCGGATTACCGACGCTTTCCACAATCCTGGCGCTGGGGTTGCCATGGCGGCCGCGGATCAGGTCGAAGCGAACGAGGTCGCCGTCCTTGGCATCGCCGCTGTGGCTCGCATCGACGGCCCAGCCGCGCATTTCCTTTTTGTCGACCGGCTCGATCATGCCGCCGCCAGGGCTGCCATTCGAGCCGTGGCCGGCGCGGAAAATGCCGAGCGCGCGTGAACGTTCCTTGGCCATCTTCTTGATCGGCTCGATCGCATAACCGTAACGATCGCCGGAGAGTCGCATGGTGCGTGCGAGAATGCGGTCGCCGCTGCCAAGGCTGAAGCGTTCGTCGCCGCCGGATTTGCGGGGTACGCGTACGACGACTTTCGGCTTCGGCCCGTCGGCAGCGTCCCATGTCTGCGGTTCGGCGATGAGGTCGCCTTGCGGGTCGCGGCCGATGATGTCGAACGTTGCGACCGGCGGCAAGCGGCCCTTTTCCTGCATGGCGGTGCGGTTGCCCGAGATCTGTCCGGATTCCGTCATCTCTTGCAGCAACTTCTTCAGAGCCTGCCGGTTGTCGCCCTTGATCGAGAAGGCGCGCGCGATTTCACGTTTGCCGACTGTCTCCTGAGCATTCTGGATGAACTGCAGGATATCGGCCTTGGACGGAAATGCGGCTGAAGCGAGTTTGCTCGCGGGCGTCCGGGGCTTGCTGCGCTCGGCCATCAAACTCTCCCAACAAGCTTCTGCAGTTTGCCCATGGTGCGTTCCCATAGCGGTGGTCGCTTGCGATTGCGGGCGATGGCCGCGCCTGCCTCGGCGAAGGCGCGGCGAGTCGCTGCGGCAGCGTCGCTGTTCTTGGGCAGCGCCAAAAGGGGCGCGACCGCCGCCGGAATATTGCTGCCGTAGCCGAGCACACCGAGACCGTGGCCGTGATGGAATTCAAAGGTCGGATACTTTGCCTCAAGTTCTGCCCAATACCGGTAGACGCCGAAATCGCGCTCGCGGACTTGCGTGTCGTGAAACAACACCACGGCGCGATCGGAAAGCTTCGGGATCCAGGAGGTGAAGTCCTCGACGACGTCGTCGTAGAAGTGTCGGCCGTCGACGTGCAGCAGATCGACCGTGCCATCCGCCACCGACGCGAGCGCCTCCGAAAAATACATCCGCTTCAATTCGGCAAAACTTGCGTAGTTCGCTGCCACATAGGCTGCAAGCTTGGTGTAGACGGTCTCACTATAGGCCCCTGCATGTTCGTCGCCGCGCCAGGTATCGACGGCGATCGCGCGGCCAGGGATTTTGCTGCGCTGCATCTGCTCGCAGAAACAGCCGAACGAATAGCCGTTGTGCGTGCCGAGTTCGACGATCAGGCGCGGCCGAAGCGCTTCAACGATCCAGAATGCAAACGGCCCGTGCTCGAGCCAGGCACTGTTGACGACGCGCGCCGGCTGCAACGCGGGCGTCTGGGGATAGATGGGCTGCATCGAGCGGGAAGCTCCGGGTGTGGTGCGCAGGCGCGGTAAACGTGTCGCTGCATACAACGGCATGCGCAGCGAAGCACAGACAGCGTTCGCTCAACCTAATGAATTTTTTTCGACATTGCGATGCGAAACATCTTGAACATTGTTCAATACGGTGTATATTGAACTAAGTTCACCATTCTTGCCCGGAGGCTGCCATGGTAAGTGCATTGCTCGTGCATGGTCTGCACTATCTTTCACGGAAACTGCTGGGGGATACCGATCGCGCCACGCGGATCGATCTCGATGATCGCCGATCGCTTCCGGGGTGGCCCGTAGGATTGACGCTGAATGGCGCATAGGCGACCGGTGACACTGGTGTCGGTAACGCGTGCACCTACTTACGCCGGATTTGTTGATTGAGATGCGGCGTAAGTCTGGGGCCATCGGCAACTGATCGTAAATTCGTCTCTTTTGGCTTCGACGGGTGTCTTCAGCCAGTCGGTTCGGAGAAAATCATGTTTTTGCGTCTCATGTCCAGCCGGCGGTTTGCGCCGTTGTTCTGGGCACAGTTCTGCTCCGCGCTGAACGACAACTTCCTTAAAACCTCACTAGGCATGCTGGTGTTATGGGGTTTGGGTGCGAATGCGGCTCTCAGCCCTGACGCGGGCGCGAAATTGAACACCCTTGCCGGGGTGGTTTTCATCGCGCCATTTTTCTTCCTGTCGGCGCTGGGTGGCGAACTCGCCGACAAGTTCGAAAAAGGTCGCGTGGCGTCCGCCATCAAGTTCGGTGAAATGCCGATCGCTGCGCTGGCGGCATACGGTTTTTATTATCACTCCATTCCGGTGTTGTTTGCGGCGCTGTTTGGTTTCGGCATCGTTGGGGCGCTGTTCGGGCCGTTGAAATACGGGTTGCTGCCCGAGGCGCTGGAGCAAGGTGAACTCGTCTCGGGTAATGCCCTCGTCGAGGGCGCGACGTTCTTGGCCATCTTGTTTGGAACAATCGGTGGCGGCATCGCGGTCACGGAGGCCAAGAGTCCGGAGCTCATCGTGGGCATCATATTGGCCCTGGCCGTCGTCTGTTGGTTCTCGGCAACCTTGATCCCGAGGCGTGGAGCCGCAGCGCCTGCGATTGCCATTACCCATAACCCGATTTCGTCGACCATCCGCTTGTTGGGTGAATTGAAAGCAGAGCCGCGCATGCGTGCCGGCGCGCACATCTGCTCGTGGTTCTGGTTCGTGGGTGCGATTGTGTTGTCGCTGTTGCCGGTGATGGTCAAGGGACCGATGTTCGGCACCACCGGCGTTTACACATTGTCGCTGTCCGTGTTCGTCTGCGGCATCGCACTAGGGTCGCTGTTGGCTGCGCGCGCCAGCCACGACCGCCCGAACTTCGCCTTGGTCCCCTTCGGCGCGGTTTTGATGGGGCTGGCTGCTCTGCTGCTGGCTTATCTGGCCGCTTTCGTGGTCCCGCCCGATGTGCCGATCCAGATGAGCGATTTCGCGACCAGCAAGCGTGGGGTGGCGTTTCTGTTCGCCTTGTTGATGCTGGCGGTTGGTGGCGGATTGTTCATCGTGCCGGCGTTCTCGGCGGTGCAAAGCTGGGCTCCGCCGCAGCGGCGGGCGCGGATCGTCGCTGCCGTCAATGTCGTGAATGCCGCGTACATGACGGTGGGCGGCGGTTTGCTGGCACTGTTGCAGTTGCTGGGCGTACCACTGGAGCTTTTGTTTACGTTGCTTGGCGTGGCCACGCTCGGCGCAGCCTTCCTCGTTGCCCGTCACTGGGGTCAGGAGGGCGTTCGGGATCTAGGGCGCGGCATCTTTCAACTTGCCTACCGACTAGAGGTGCAAGGCATCGCGCATCTGCCAACGGAGGGCTCCCCGACGATTATCGCGCCCAATCATGTCAGTATGCTGGAAGCGCCGATGCTGCATGCCATCCTGCCACGGCATGCGGCGTTCGCGGTCAATACGCAAATTTCAGAAAGGCGCTGGATCAAACCGTTTCTGCGACACGTCAAACATTATGCACTCGACCCTACGAAGCCGCTGGCCGCGCGCGGTCTCGTCAACACCGTCAAGTCCGGGCAAACGGTCGTGATCTTTCCGGAGGGACGCATCACGACCACCGGGCAACTCATGAAAGCCTATGACGGCGCGGGCATGATCGCCGACAAGAGCGGTGCCTGGATCGTGCCCGTGCGCGTAACCGGAGCCGAGCGCGCGAAGATGTGGAGCTATCTGCGTCCGACGCAGATAAAGAAAGCCCTGTTTCCCAAGGTTACGCTGACGTTTATGCCGCCGCGCAAGCTGGCGCTGGATCCGGCACTCAAGGGGCGTGCACGTCGCATGGCGGCCGGCCGCGCGCTGCAGGACATGCTGACGGAAACCGCCGTGGCCAACGCGCGCACCGATCGGACGCTGTTTGAAGCCCTGGTGGATGCGAAAAATACGCGATCGGTTGCCAAGGTCGCCATCGAAGATCCGATGGGGACCAAATTATCGATGAAAAAATTGGTGCTGGGCGCGCAAGTTCTCGGCGGCAAGCTGACCGCACTTGCGCCTGTTGGTGGCAATATCGGCGTCATGCTGCCGAATTCCGCTGGCGTCGCGGTGGTTCTCACCGCGCTCTGGGGCATCGGCCGGGTTCCCGCGATGATCAACTTCTCGGCCGGCGCGGGCAATATTCGGTCCGCCTGCACTGCCGCCAAAATACAAGTTATTCTTACCTCGCGCGTCTTCATCGACAAGGGCCGGCTCGGCAAGCTGATCGATGATCTGGCCGCTGGCGGCACGGCGTTCGTCTATCTCGAAGATGTCCGCGCGACCGTATCGACATTGGACAAGGTCAGTGCGTTGCTCGCCGGCGACAAGCCGCGGGTCGCTGGGTTGCCGGATGATCCGGCGGCGATCCTGTTTACCTCCGGCTCGGAAGGGGTGCCGAAGGGGGTGGTGCTCAGTCACAAAAATCTGCTCGCCAACATCGCGCAGGCGCTGTGTCAGGTCGATGCCAACGGCGAAGACAAGGTGTTCAACGCGCTGCCCGTGTTTCACTCGTTCGGACTGACGGGCGGCTTGCTGATGCCCTTGGTCGGTGGCATTCCCGTCTACATGTATCCGACGCCGCTGCACTATCGCATCATTCCGGAACTCATCTACTGTAGCGGCTCCACGATCCTGTTCGGCACCGATACATTCCTCAATGGCTACGCGCGGGTCGCGCACCCTTATGATCTGCATTCGCTACGGTTCATCATGGCGGGCGCGGAAGCGGTCAAGGAGCGCACGCGTCAACTCTACATGGAAAAGTTCGGCGTGCGCATTTTCGAAGGCTATGGCGTTACCGAGACCGCGCCCGTGCTGGCGCTCAATTCGTCGATCGCGCAGAAGCCTGGCAGCGTCGGACGTCTCGCGCCGCTGATGCAGGCGCGCCTGGATCCGGTGCCCGGCATCGACGACGGGGGACGGTTGCATGTGCGCGGACCCAATGTGATGCTCGGTTATCTCAGGGTCGAACGGCCCGGTTTTCTCGAAGCGCCGCCGGATGGCTGGCACGACACCGGCGACATCGTCGGCATCGATGCGGAGGGCTACATCACCATCAAGGGGCGCGCCAAGCGCTTTGCCAAGATCGCCGGTGAGATGGTTTCCCTGGCGGCGGTCGAGGCCGTTGCGGCCGAAGCCTTCGCAAGCGCGATCAGTGTCGCGGTGGCGCTGCCTGACGCGCGCAAGGGCGAGCGCATTGTGCTGTTGACGACCGACGCAAAGGCTCGTCGCGAGGACTTCCAGCGGGTCGCCAAGGCCAACAACGCGCCGGACCTGCTGCTGCCCGCCGAAATCCTGTTGGTCGACAAGCTGCCATTGCTCGGCTCGGGGAAGCCGGATTACGTGGCGACACTGGCGTTGGCGAACGCGCACGCCGCGGCCCGGCGCGAGACGATGATGGTTTGACCGCGAAATTATGTGGCCGCGCTGGCAACAGCACAGTCTCGTTGGCAAGGTCGAACATGCCGCCGAACTGACACTTGCATCGGCCGTGGTGTGGGGGTAGAACGCCTTTGTCCCTAGGGACCTCACCGGCCAGCCGGTGATGGGGAATCGTCTAATGGTAGGACTGCAGACTCTGACTCTGCCTGTCTAGGTTCGAATCCTAGTTCCCCAACCAATAAAATCAATGACTTAGATTTTAAAATTACAACGTTCATCAGTTTAGGTAGCAGATAGGTAGCAAAGTAGCGGGTGCTTTCGCACGACGACATGCTCCATATTGATCGCATCTTTTTATTCTTCGTCGTTCAATTTATTCTTGAAGAGCGCTTCAAATGCGCTGCTCAACATCTTTCACCTAAATTTTATTTTGGTGAC
>JANXYD010000197.1 GCA_025350265.1 Hyphomicrobiaceae bacterium
GCCGGTAGTCGCGGCCGAGGCCGACGCCGGTATCGTACATGGCGATCTTACGGCACTGCTCTATCTGCAGGGCTATGGGCGAGAGGAATTCGTCGTTCCATGAGGGTTCACGCACCGCGGCTCGAGCACGTCGATACGCGAATTGAACCATGGATTGTATCGTAACGCATTAATTCCCTACAAGGTTGTGTTTGGCTTGACTTGACGCGTCGACATCGCTCGCTCACAAGCTTTGAGCTGATGCTGCTTTGCTGCGACCTCATCTCTCACAGGGAACCTCTATGTTCGATCTGACAGGCAAGACCGCGCTGGTAACCGGAGCGACGGGTGGTATCGGTGGGGCGATCGCCAAGCGCCTGCACGCGCAAGGGGCGACGGTCGCCATTTCTGGGCGGCAGCGCGACAAGCTGGAAGCGCTCCAGGCCGAATTGGGCGATCGCTGCGTCGTGACGCCGTGCGATCTCGCCGACAAGGGGCAAGTGGCCAAGTTGATCGACGACGCGGTCAAGGCGCTCGGCGGCCGGCTCGATATCCTCGTCAACAACGCCGGACTGACCAAGGACAATCTGTTCATGGTGATGAAGGACGAGCAGTGGGATGACGTGATCGCGGTCAATCTGACATCGACGTTCATGCTGATGCGGGCTGCGTCCCGCCATATGATGCGCGGCAAGTCGGGCTATGGCCGCATCATCAACATCTCATCGGTTTCTGGCATCATCGGCAACCCCGGACAAGGCAATTATGCAGCGTCGAAGGCCGGCATGATCGGCATGACCAAGAGCCTTGCGCGCGAGGTTGCCTCGCGCGGCATCACGGCTAACTGCATCGCGCCGGGGTTCATCGCAACGCCGATGACAGAAGTGTTGACCGAGAAGCAGACAGCGATGATAAAGGACGCCATTCCCGCCCAAACTTTCGGCAGCCCCGACGATATCGCTGCCGCCGCCGTCTATCTAGCCAGCGTCGAAGCCCGCTATGTCACCGGCGTCACGCTGCACGTCAATGGCGGGATGGTGATGATTTGAGCGTTGAACGTTGCTTCGTCACCGTGGTCTGATGCCTGTTGGCAAAGCAAATCGAAGTATGTTAACAGCCGTTTCGATTTGGGTCGTGTAGCCAACTCGGCCTTGCTTGGCTGACGGCAGTGCGCCGTACATTTCATCACCGGACGCCGGTCTTCGCGGATTGTCTGTGTGTAAACATCACCTCGTCCCGGTCGTGGCTGTCGCAATCGGAACGAATCGAAGACGAACGACAGCGTGTGTAATTCGATATTCCGTAAGGGGACCAAGATGAGTGACGTAGCAAACCGGGTGAAGAAGATTGTGATCGAACACCTGGGCGTTGAAGCCGAAAAGGTAACCGAAGCGGCGAGCTTCATCGACGATCTCGGTGCCGACAGCCTCGACACGGTCGAGCTGGTGATGGCGTTCGAAGAAGAGTTCGGGTGCGAAATTCCCGACGACGCTGCGGAAAAGATTCAGACGGTCGGCGATGCCGTTAGCTTTCTTGAGAAAGCGGCAAGCGCGGCCTGACGAGCCACGTTGTGCGATGGCACGGCCGGTCGGTTTCGATCGGCCGCCACCGTCCGCAACATCGTGTCTCTGGCGTCCGTCTTTTTTCGGCCTCCGTGTCAGTGGCAGCTCGGCAACCGGGACGTGGGGACTTCGGGTGACGACGCTGCGTAAAACTGGCCACTGCAGGGATACGGTTTGATGCGGCGCGTCGTCGTAACGGGGTTGGGTTTGGTGACACCGCTGGGCTGCGGCGTGGAAGCGTCCTGGGATCGATTGATCGCCGGCCACAACGCGGCGCGGCGCATCGAAGAGTTCAAGGTCGACGACATCTCGGCGCAGATCGCCTGCTTCGTGCCGCGCGGTTCGCTGGCCGACGGCAAGTTCAATCCCGATGATTGGATGGAGCCCAAGGAGAGCCGCAAGGTCGACGACTTCATCGTCTTTGCCATGGCCGCCGCCGATCAGGCGCTCAAAGATGCCGGCTGGGTCGCCGATACGCAGGTCAAGCAGGAAAGCACCGGCGTGCTTGTCGGTTCCGGCATCGGCGGCTTGTCGGGCATCGCCGACACGGCGTTGCTGTTGCATGAAAAGGGTCCGCGCCGCGTCAGCCCGTTTTTCATTCCAGGTCGCCTGATCAATCTGGCCAGTGGGCAGATTTCCATTCGGCATCATTTGAAAGGCCCCAACCACGCGGTTGTCACCGCCTGCTCGACGGGTGCACACGCCATCGGCGATGCCGCCCGGCTGATCGCGCTGGGAGATGCCGATGTGATGGTTGCGGGCGGTGCCGAAAGCCCGATCTGCCGTATCTCGATGGCCGGTTTCGCCGCGTGCCGCGCGCTGGCCACCGAATTCAATGATCGGCCGCAACAGGCCTCCCGTCCCTACGACCGCGACCGTGATGGCTTCGTCATGGGCGAGGGCGCGGGCATCGTGGTGCTCGAAGAGTATGAGCATGCGAAGGCGCGTGGCGTGCGTATCTACGGCGAAGTGATCGGCTACGGCTTGTCGGGCGATGCCTATCACATCACCGCGCCGGCCGAGGATGGCGACGGCGCGTTCCGCTGCATGCGTGCGGCGCTGAAGCGCTCGGGTTTGCAGCCTGATGATATCGATTACGTCAATGCGCACGGCACCTCGACGATGGCCGACGGTATCGAGTTGAAAGCGGTGGAACGGCTGTTCGGTCATGCCGCGGGCAAGGCGGTGATGTCGTCGACCAAATCGGCAATCGGACATTTGCTGGGTGCCGCCGGTGCGGTCGAATCCATCTTCTGCCTGCTCGCCATGCGTGATGGTATCGTGCCGCCCACGCTCAATCTCGACAATCCCTCGGTCGAAACCGCGATCGATCTCATTCCGCACACCGCTAAAAAGCGTCGTGTCGACGTCGCACTGTCGAATTCTTTCGGATTTGGCGGCACCAACGCATCGGTAATGTTCGGTCGCGTATCGTAGAGGTCGCAGCTCTTTTTCAGTGTTTTGCCACAATTTTTCGCGATCCTCGCGGCGAGTTCGGCTGCCGGGTGGGCGACCGCTGGCGAAATCACCAGTGGCTGCCGGGGCGTTCTGAGTTTGGTTTGTCGTGGCTCACACTTTTTTGCGGAAGCAGTCTAAAGCGGTGGCGAGGTGCAATAGATGAGCGATCGCCGTGATGCAGTAGAGGGTCGCAAGGCGCGGTCCGCAACACCCGGCAAAAGTGCCGAGGCGAAGCTCAAGACGAAGCGTGACCGGCAAATCGCAAAGCTGGCCGCCGATCTCACGCAGGAAGCGGTGCGCGAGAAGGCGCTCAGTGATCGCGGTGTGCAATATCCGCCGAAGAACCCGCCGCAACCCCTGTCGAACGCGCGGGGACCGCGTACAGTGCCGCAGCGTCCGCAGGCGCGAGGCGGTACCGCCGAGGGCCAGGCAAGCAAGAAAGTCCGTCCCGTGCTGAAACTGTTGAATGGGTTGCTGACGCTGCTGGTGGTGGTGCTGATCGGTGCCGGCAGTGCGATCTATTATCTGCAGGCGGCGGTTGACGCCGAGGGTCCGTTGCGTGAGGGCAAGCTGCTGGTTATTCCGCGCAACGACGGTACGCAGCAAATCGCCGAGCGGCTGGAAGCCGAAGGCATGGTTGGCGATCGCCGCATATTTCTGGCTGGATTGTATACGTTGCGCGGCGCGTCGTTGGTGCCGGGCGGTCGCACGCTGAACCTCAAGGCCGGCGAATACGAGATCAAGCCGGGCGCGTCGATCCGCACGATCATCGACACGTTGTCGGAAGGCCGCTCGGTGCTGATGCGCGTGACGATGCCGGAGGGGCTGACCAGTTTCCAGATCGCGGAACGGCTGAAGGCCGAGCCGGGGTTGCAAGGTGACGTGCGCGAGGTGCCGGCCGAGGGATCGTTGTTGCCGGAAACCTATGCGCTGCCGCGCGGCAGTTCGCGCCAGACCTTGATTGAGATGATGCAAGCGGCGCAGAAAAAACTGGTCGATCAGTTGTGGACGGAGCGCCAGGACGGGCTGCCGTTGAAATCGCCGGCGGAGGCCCTCATTCTGGCTTCGATCGTGGAAAAGGAGACCGGCCGCAATGACGAGCGCGACCGCGTCGCCGCCGTATTCATCAATCGGCTGCGCAAGAACATGAAAATCCAGAGCGATCCGACGATCCTCTACGGCCTGCAACTGGGCAAGGTGCAATGGGGCAAGCCGATCACACGGTCGGATATCGTTTCGCGCACGGCGCACAACACCTACGTCATTCCCGCGCTGCCGCCGACGCCGATCTGCAACCCCGGCCGTGCCGCGATCGAAGCGACACTGAAGCCGTCGCCGGTCACCGATTTGTTCTTCGTCGCCGACGGGCGCGGCGGGCATGTGTTCGCCGAGACCAATCGCGAGCACGAAATCAACGTCGCCAAGTACAGGCAATTCGAACGCGAGCGCAGCGGGGTGATGCCTGCCGGCGCACCGACCGCTGCAACGTCTCAAGCCCCCGCTCCGGTCACCACGACACTCAACGCGCCCCGCCCCGCGCCTGCCGCCAAACCGCCCGCCGCAGCACCGAAAACAAACTGAAATAATTGCCGGCGTGCGAGGGTGAGATCCCCAAGGCGGGCCTGGGCGGCAGCCCTGCGAAGCAAACCCAGTCATGCCCGCACGTCTCCACGTCACCCACACATGACGCCATGACAATTTCTTGTGGGGTGGGTTCGAGAATTGAATTGCCTCGAAAATCGGCACGCAGCGGCAGCACTTGCCTGTGTTGCGACCGACGCTGCGCTTGTTTCACGCAAACTGCTATGGCATTGCTGCAGGCGCGCATGGCGTCGGCCCGCTTTGGTGCGGGGACCGCCATGATAACTAGGGGGTAGTATGATCAAGCGTATTTCGATGCTGGCCGCAGGCGCGGTCTTGATGTTGGCAGGCCCAGCATGTGCGCAAACCAAGGTCCGGTTTACGCTCGACTGGAAATTCGAGGGGCCGGCCACGCCCTACCTCGTTGCGCTCGACAAGGGCTATTACAAGGACGAAGGGCTGGACGTAACCGTCGATCCCGGCAACGGCTCGGTCGAAAGCGTCAACCGCGTCGGCAGCGGCACCTATGACTTTGGATTCGCCGACCTGTCGTCGCTCATCAAGTTTCGCGACAACAAGGTCAACGCGCCGGTCAAAGCGGTGTTGATGGTGTACGACGCACCGCCCAATTCCATCGTGACGTTGAAGAAGGCCGGCATCAAAACGCCGAAGGATCTCGAGGGCAAGACACTCGGCGCACCCGCCACTGACGCGTCCTGGGCCACGTGGCCTATCTTTGCCAAGGTCAACGGCATCGACACCTCCAAGGTCAAGATTGAAAACATCGGCTTCCCCGTGCGCGAGCCGATGCTGGCGCAAGGCAAGGTCGATGCCGTTACCGCGTTTTATTTCTCGTCCTATTTCAACCTGGTGACCAATGGCGTGGCCGGTGACGATATCGTCGTGCTGCTGATGCGCGATCTCGGTGTGGAACTGTATGGCAACGCGGTGATCGTCAATCCAGCGTTCGAGAAGGCGCATCCGAAAGAGGTCGCGGGTTTCGTGCGGGCCACCATCAAGGGCCTGCAGGAAACGATCAAGAATCCAGAGAGCGCGATCAAGTCGCTGATCAGCCGCAATCAGATCGTCGCCGAAGCTACGGAATTGCAGCGGCTGAAGATGGCGTTGGAGCGGAACATCGTCACGCCGGAGGTGAAAGCCAACGGCATCGGTGCTGTCGATGCTGCGCGTCTCGCCCGGTCGATCGACCAGATCGCGCTGACCTTCGACTTCCAGGCCAAGCCGAAGGCCGACGACATCTTCGACGCAAGCTACCTGCCGCCTGCGGATCAGCGCAGCGTCAAGTGACGGCACGGTTTTCCAGTCGGTGCGGGTCCGGGTTGGACGCGCGCCGACAATTTGCATGCGACGATCCAGTCAACACTCGCAAACGAGGGCGTCAATGACACTCAGCGCCACGGCCCCGGTTCTGGTGCGTCTCGATCGCGTGACGATGCATTACGGCCGTGGAAGCACCGCGATACAGGCCATCGATACCGTCACACTCGACATCAAGAAGGGTGAAGTCATCGCCGTCGTCGGTCCGTCCGGTTGTGGCAAGAGTTCGCTGATGAAACTGATCAGCGGCTTGCATCCCGCGTCGTCCGGCAGCGTCATGGTCGAGGACAAACCGGTCAAAGGTCCGCTCAAATCGGTCGGCATGGCGTTTCAGGCATCCAATCTGCTGCCGTGGCGATCGGTGACCGATAACGTCCTGTTGCCGATGGAGATCGTGCAGCCGCATCGATCCCTCATCCGCCGCCAGAGGAGTAAATACAAGGCGAACGCCGAGGCGCTGCTGGCTCAGGTCGGCCTCAAGGGCTTCACCGAAAAATTTCCCTGGCAACTGTCAGGCGGCATGCAGCAACGCGCCTCGATTTGCCGCGCACTGGTGCATGAGCCGGATATTCTAATGCTGGACGAGCCGTTCGGCGCGCTCGACGCATTCACGCGCGAGGAACTGTGGTGCACGCTGCGGGACATTCAGCAGGCGCGCGGCGTCACCGTGATGCTGGTGACGCACGACCTGCGCGAAGCCGTGTTTTTAGCCGACACCGTCTATGTGATGAGCAACCGTCCCGGCAAGATCGTCAAGGTTCAGACCGTGGATCTGCCACGCCCGCGCGATATCGAGGTGACCTACACACAGCCCTTCCAGGATCTGGTGCACGAACTCAGGCGCTACATCGGCGGGCAGCACTGATGCTGTCGTGCGGCTGATCGGAAAACCGCTTCACACCCCGGATCGTCGTCCGGGACATGCTTTATTCGGAAGCACTTGATGCACATGAAAAACGCCGCCATCACCGTCGTTGCACCGACTGTTTTCACGGTGGCGCTGTTTGTGCTGTGGGAATTTGCCTGCTGGCTGTTGGCGCTGCCGCAAACGGTGCTGCCGGCCCCAACCGCGATCTGGGCGGCGTTCAGGCAATTCCAGAACCCGATCATCGAGAACTCGCTCTATACGCTGTGGAATACGCTGGCGGGTTTCGCCATCGCGACGGCGTTCGGGCTACTGCTGGGGATCGCTGTCGGTTGGCACCGGGCGATCTACGCCGCCGTCTATCCCGTGTTGATTGGCTTCAACTCGGTGCCGAAAGTGGCTGTCGTGCCGGTGTTGATCCTGTGGTTCGGCGTGGGCGCCGTGCCGGCCATCATCACGGCATTTCTGATCTCGTTTTTTCCCATCGTCGTCAACGTGGCGACCGGGCTCGCAACGACAGAACCCGAATTGGAGGATGTGCTGCGCGCGCTCGGTGCCTCCAAACTCGATATCATGCGCAAGGTCGGCATTCCCCGTTCGCTGCCGTACTTCTTCGGCTCGCTCAAAGTCGCGGTGACGCTGGCATTCGTGGGGGCGGTGGTGTCGGAAACGGTGGGTGCCAATCGCGGCATCGGGTTTTTGATGCTGTCGGCGCAGGCCAACTTTCAGGTGCCGCTGGTGTTCGCCGGCCTGATGGCGCTGGCGGTGGAGGGCATCGTGCTCTACGCGATAACGGCAGCCATCGAGATGCGGTTTACCGGTTGGGCCTTCCGTGGGCAGAACCGGTGAGCCGAGGTCGCCGTAACTCCAAGCACGGTGGCGTCCATATCATTGCGCTGCAAGTTTCGTAGGCAAGCTCTCAGCCAAGGTCCCTCATGTTCTCGTCCCTGGTGGCACTGTTGCGCCGCGACCTGCTGCTCGCCGCGCGAGACGGGGCAGGGCTTGGCACCACGCTGGGTTTTTATCTGATCGTCGTCAGCCTGCTGCCGTTGGGGCTGGGGCCGGATGCGGTGTTGCTGGCGCGGATCGCGCCGGGTGCACTGTGGGTGGCGCTTCTGCTGGCGGCATTGCTGTCGGTGGCCCGGCTGTTTGAAGCCGACTATCAGGATGGATCGTTGGCCATCCTGCAGACGGCACCGCTGCCGCTCGAACTGGTGGTGGTGGCCAAGATCGCAGGCCATTGGGTGTCGGCGGCACTGCCGCTGGTGCTGGCCACGCCGCTGGTCGGCTTGTTGCTCAACATCGAGCCGTCACTGCTGCTGCCACTCATCGCGGCCATGCTGCTGGGATCGCCGGCGATCAGCGCGATCGGCGCGATCGGCGCGGCACTGACTCTCGCCGCGCGCAAAGGTGGATTGCTGATCGCGCTGCTGGTGCTGCCGCTGTATGTGCCCACCCTGGTGTTCGGCGTCTCGAGCGTGGAGACAAACGGTTTGGGCAACGCTGGAGCCCTGGCACCTCTGCTGCTGCTGGCGGCGATTTCGCTTGCCAGTCTGGTGCTGGCACCGTTCGCGGCCGCCGCTGCCCTGCGTATTCATGCCGGCAACTGAGGACCGTCAAAGCTCCGGCTGATGTGGTCCCGGTTGGGCCGACTGCCAATATTCAAACAGCGCAAGCGCGATGACAGCCGCACCCAGCAACCATTGCCATAGCCGCAGGTGATTGCCAGCCGCATAGCCGAAGACGAACGGCGAGGTGACCAGCCACGCGCCACAGAGCAACTCGGCGACCTCTTCCCAGCGGCGCGAGCGGATCAGCTCGAATTGCGCCAGCAGCAACAAGGCGACGCCGACCAGCGCCGCATTCGAGTAGGCCTCTCGCGGTATCTTTTCTTCCTGAAACCACGGGCTCAGCCCGATCGCAATCGCCAGCGACAGGCCGAGATAATCTTCCCAGCTCCGATGCGTTTTCAGTCCGGCCTTCAGTGCCATGCCCCACCCCTTGCGAACTACGCCATACTCTCAGCAGTAACCCGCTGGCAGTCGAGATAGTTCCCAAGGAGCTTCCGACTACGGCCGATCAATCCTTCTGTCGGATCATTCCATCGATGCTGAAGGGGCCGCCGCCGGCGGCGGACAAATAGAGAAAGACGAAGCAGTAAATCACCGCCAACTCGCCGCCGTTGAGGATCGGGAAGAAGCCGCGACCGGCGTGCACCATGAAGTAGGCGACCGCCGTCATACCGGACAGCAGAAACGCGGCCGGACGGGTGAACAAGCCGATGACCAGCAAAAGCCCGCACAGGAATTCGAACACGCCGGCCGCGCCACCCATGGTCTGAATGGATGCATTGTTCAACGGGGTGACGGGAAAGTTGAGATATTTGGACGTGCCGCGCTCTAGCAAGAGCAATCCGGACACGACGCGCAGCAGACTGAGAAACAACGGCTCGAAGCGGGTCATGAATTGCATGTCGGTTTCCTCCCTTGGGCCACAATTGAGCAGCAGATGACAGTCGTCAAGAAATGTTATCGCGCCAGTTCTTTCAAGCCGCGCCGGATGAGCTTGGCGACATCGGCCGCGTCGCCGAGTTCTTCCATTGCAACCGCGACCGCCTGGCTTGCCTGCATTGGTTGATAGCCGAGATTGGTCAGCGCCGAAACAGCTTCAGCTGGCGCATTGCCAATGATCGAGCGGGTATCCGGCTTGCCGCCCGGAATGGCCGGCATGTTGACGCCCGCCAGCGTTATGCCAGGGGCCTTGTCCTTCAATTCCATGACGATCCGCTGCGCCAGCTTTTTGCCGACGCCGTTGGTCTCCTCGACCGCCTGCCAGTTGGCGAGCGCGATGGCGTTGGCGAGATCCTGCGGCGACAGCGTGCCGAGCACGGCGAGCGCCACTTTCGCGCCCACGCCCTGGATCGTCTGCAGGATGCGGAACCAGGTGCGCTCCACCTCGCTGGTGAAGCCGTAGAGCTTGATCGCATCCTCGCGCACGTGCGTGTCGATGGTCAGCTGCGCTTCGTCGCCGGTTTTCAGATTGCGCAGCGTTCGAGACGACGCCAGTACCTCATAGCCCACGCCCATCACGTCGAGGATCAGATGACTTTCGCCGATCGCATCGACCTTGCCGCGCAATTTGCCGATCATGTCGCGATCCCCTGTCTGAAACGATTATCGCGCCGCAGCCATTGCCACGCGTTGCGCCAATAAAAGCGCCTGCGGGCTCGACCGATGATTGGCATGGCAAATGGCAATCGCCAATGCATCGGCTTCGTCGGCACTTTCGAACTTGGCTTTCGGCAGCAGCATCTGCACCATCATCTGCACCTGCTTTTTATCTGCGTGGCCAGCGCCGACGACGGTTTTCTTGATCAGGTTCGGCGTGTATTCAGCCACTTTGATGTGGCTCATGGCCGGTGCCAGCATGGCGATGCCGCGTGCCTGGCCGAGCTTCAAGGTGGCCTTGGCGTTGTCGTTGACGAAGGTTTCCTCGACCGCTGCTTCTTCCGGCAGATACTCCCGCAGGACGCTGATGAGGCCGCGATAGAGGTCGCCGAGCCGTATCGCCAGCGGATCGGTGGCCACGGATTGAACCATGCCGCTGGCCACATAGCTGAGCCGCACGCCATCCGAGAGGATCACCCCCCAGCCGGTGCGGCGCAGGCCGGGGTCGATGCCGATGATGCGAATCGCCGTGGTTTTCATAAACTTTGGCTAGCACAGGGCCGCAGCCAAGCGCAGGGGAAAGCGGACGCGTGTGGTTGGCGATCGCGGCCGTCAAATCAGGGGCGGGGATATTAAGGCTGCCGCGCGGCATTGCGTGAAACTGCAATCTCGGCGTGTTATGGGTTGATGACTGTCCGGTTACTTGGAGGCACTCGAGAGCTTCCCGAGCACGCGGCGGACACCGTGACTGGC
>JANXYD010000399.1 GCA_025350265.1 Hyphomicrobiaceae bacterium
GGATGGGGCAGCAATACCCGGGGTCAAATGGGGGACGGCACCTTCACCAGTCCGCGCCTGCTTCCCCAGCGGGTGGGTCTGGGGATCGGACTGAGCAACATCACGCAGATTTCCGCCGGATGGGGACAGGCGCTTGCGCTCCGGTCGGACGGCACCGTCTGGGCCTGGGGCCAGAACGACTACGGCCAGGTCGGGGACGGAAGCCTGGTCAGCCAGCCCACCCCGCTGCAGGTCAAAGGGCCGGGCGGTGTGGGCGTGCTCAGCAACATCATCATGGTCTCGGGCGGCGACTGCTCGTCGGCTGCCTTGCGTTCAGACGGAACGGTCTGGACCTGGGGCTGCAACCACCACAACGGCTTCAATCCGCCCCCCGGCGGCACCGATCCGGTCGGCCAGCTGGGCAACAACGATCCCAGCTACGCCGACCAACCCTATCCCGTGCAGGTCGTGGGCGGCGCGCAAGGCGGAGCATTTCTCAACTCGATCGTTGTGATCGCCGCGCGCGATTACCACAACTACGCGCTCGCCGCCGACGGGACGCTCTATTCGTGGGGCTCGAATCTCAACGGCCAGATCGGCATCGGCACCTGCTGCTTGCCGGCGCTGGCGCCGAAGAAAGTTATTTTTCCATAGGCGAGCTTCTGCTCTGCATCAACCGAGGCGCACGATGTCACAATTCCATTCCCTGCCTGCAGTCCTGCTGCTCTCACTGCTGCCTTGCGCGCTGGCTGCGCAGGCGGTGGAAAAGCCGCCCGCCACCGCGGAGACCGGCGAACCCGAAGGCAGCGAGCCCCGTCTGCCGCCCCGGCGTCTCGATCCGCGCATCTGGCGGTTGAAGGATCCGATGCTTCTGGATCTCGCCCGGCAGGTGGAGGCGGGTAATGCGACGCTGCCGATGGCGCGTGGATTCGATCAACTGTATACCCGGCTGTTTCCCTTCACACAAACTGTGCCCAACGGCTGGCGCGAACGGGCGCTGCGCGCCGAACAGGCGCTGCGTCCGGCTTTACGCGGCGCAACCGGATTTCCGGCGCAGCTTCCGCTGGTCGCCAGCTGGGGGCTCATCGGTCCCGCGAGTTACGCCATCGGCGCGGATACTGTTTCCGGGCGCGCCACCGCGATCTGGGTGGATCCGGCCGACAAGAACATCATCATCCTGGGCACCGCCGACGGCGGGCTGTGGAAAACCACCGACCAGGGGTTGAATTGGGCGTCATTGAGCGCCAACCTGCCCACGCTCTCCATCGGCAGCATCGCGGTGGATCCCGCGAACAAGAGCAACATCTATGTCGGCACCGGTGAGGGCGACAACGGCGACTGGGTGGGCGGCATGGGCATCTTCAAATCCATCAACGGGGGCGCGAGCTGGAGTTCGCTTCCGCTGCCCGGCTGGACTTTTTTCCAGCCCTACCAGAATGTCACGCGCATCGTCGTTGATCCCCGAAATTCGAACAAAGTGTATGCGGCCGTTGATGGCGGTTTTTATTACAGCAGCAATGCCGGGGCTTCCTGGAGCAAGACCGTGCTCGGCACCACCGACCGGGCCGTCGGCTCGGATCTGCTGGTGGACGCGGTCACGCCCGGTGTGGGCGCGCCGTCCATTGTTTATATCGCGTTCGGTTTCTATGCGGGCAGCCTCGCCAACGGCATTTTCCGCAACACGGACGGCAACCTCGGCAACAACGCCTCCTGGTTGAAGATCAGCGCCGCGCCCGCGACCGGGTTTCCAGCGGGCAATGTCGGGCGGATCAATCTGGCGCTCGCGCCCTCCGACCGGAAACAGATCTACGCGCTGATCAGCCGGGCCGACACGTTTCAAAGCCTCGGAATATTTCACACCGCAGACGCCACCGCCGCGACCGTCGCATGGGCGGGCGGAACGACTTTCTTTTGCGCGGGCCAGTGCCACTACAACATGGCCGCCGTGGTGGATCCGGCAACGCCCGCCCGGGTTTTCGTGGGGGCGGTGAATATCTCCCTCTCAACCAATTCCGGCGCTTCGCTGATCGGCGTGTCGATTCCCAACGGAACCGGCCCGACTTTCACCCACACGGATCAGCATTTCATGTTGATGCCCGACTCCGCCACGCTGTATGTCGCCAATGACGGCGGGTTTTTCATCGGCACGGTGTCCGGCACCACCGTCACCTGGGCCAATCGCAACGCGGGGCTACCGACGCTGCAGTATTACGGCTTCGCGCAGGATCCCGCCGATCCCGCAAAACTGCATGGCGGGACGCAGGACAACGGAGAGTTTTACTATGACGGCGCCGCCTGGAGCGAAGTCCAGTTCGGCGACGGCTTCAAGGCGGCCTGGGATCCCGTCAACCCGCTTTTCTCGTACCAGGAATATTCCAACGGCGCCATCCGGCGCAACAGCAACATGGCCGGCACCCCGCTGACCTGGAGCTGCATCCGCAATTTCGGCGGCTGCGGCACCTGCAA
>JANXYD010000420.1 GCA_025350265.1 Hyphomicrobiaceae bacterium
TAATGGAGTTGGTTAACGCAAATTCTGCGGCCGCTGAAATCATTTAACTTTTTTGCATGCGACCTTATTGCACGAGATGATTTTGCAATCTCAGGTAGGTCAAGCGTTGCCGCTCGCACTCACCAGATAGCCCTCATCGATCCCCATGATTTTCAGCGCTCGCTCGTATTTGCGTTCCAGGACGCAATCGAACACGATATCGGCGTCAGCGCTGCAATGCAGCCATCCATTGGCGCGGATTTCGGCCTCCAACTGCCCACCGGCCCACCCCGCGTAGCCTAGTGCCAGCAGCGAACGTGACGGACCCTTGCCCTGCGCGATCGCTTTCAAGATATCGACCGTTGCCGTCAGGCAGATCTCCTTCTCGACCGCCAGCGTTCGTTTGCGTGTCTGGAAGTCGGGCGTATGCAAAACAAAGCCGCGTCCGGGTTCCACCGGCCCGCCAAAATGCACATGCATATCCGCCAGCTCATGCACCTCATCGCCCTGGTCCGGCAATCCGTCCAGCTCAAGATGCTCCAGCAGTTCTGAAAAACTGATGTTATCCGCTAATTTGTTGATGACGATCCCCATCGCGGTATCTTCGGAGTGAACGCACATGTAAATGACACTGCGGGCGAAGCGCTTGTCGGTCATGCCCGGCATGGCGATCAGAAATTGACCGGCGAGGCTGGAAGACTCCGGTACCAGGGATTTTTTGCGGTCGGGTTTTTTCATGCCGCAATGTAACTGGCGGCGCGGCGACTGACCAGAAAAACCGGCGGATGACCGCCGTCAGCGCGCGCTGAACAGATCGCGCCTGGCTGTGTGCGCGGCCTCGTGCGCCAACAGCCATTTTTTGCGCTCGATGCCGCCGCCATATCCCGTCAGCGATCCGTCTGCACCGATCACCCGATGGCACGGCACCACGATGCCGATCGGATTGGCACCATTGGCACCACCCACAGCGCGCACCGCAGTGGGATTGCCGAGCCGCAGCGCCAGCCCCGCATAGCTTTCTGTGCCACCGGCCGGGATGGCCCGCAGTGCCACCCAGACAGCCCGCTGAAATGCGGTGCCGCCGGTCATGACCGGAATTGTGTCGATCGCCGCGATGTCGCCGCAGAAATAAGCGTCGAGCGGCGTGGCGATCGCAACGGGTAACGCCGCCTCGACCAGGTCGCACGCTCCATAATGCAACCGCAGTAACTTGCTCATGCGGGGCTCGTGGTCCGCGAAGTCGAGCACGCGTAGAGCACCGTGGTCGTCCCAGGCCAGCAGTACATCACCCACCGGCGATGTCTTGCGCGCACTCTGCAGCTGCATTCGCGACCCTCAGACTACCAGCTTGTCCCTGTGCGCGGTACAGACCGTCGACGACTGCGACCCTTACACGACTTCATCGGTCCAGACACGAAAGCTTTCGACCTTGTTCGGCCCGAACGTCGTCACCATCGCGACATCTGCTGCATCGCGACCACGCGCAATGAGCACGCGGCTGATGCGCGGCGTATTGTTGCGCGGATCGAAGGTATGCCAGCGACCGCCGATGTAAGCCTCGAACCAGGCCGCAAAGTCTCCAGGGGGATAAGGCGGGCTCATGCCGACATCGCCCAGGTACCCCGTGCAATACCGCGCCGGAATGTTAAGCCCGCGACAGAACGCGACAGCGAGATGGGCATAGTCACGGCAGACGCCCACGCCTTCGACATAAGCCTCGGCGGCGGTGCGCGTCACCCGCGCGTGATTGTAGCCGAAAGTGATGCGGGTGTGGACGAAGTCACAAATCGCTTGGACGCGCCCCCAGCCTGGAGTCGCCTTACCGAAAAGATCCCAGGTCATCTCAAGCAGTTTGTCGCTTTCGCAGAACCGACTGGGCAACAAGAACACGAGCGTGTCGTCGGGTAAATGTTCGAGCGGCACCTGCCCCGCATCCAGAACGACGGGGTCCAACTGACCGCTGTCTCTGATCATCGTGTTCGTCGAAATCTTCACGTGGCCAGAGGGCGCAATCATGCGACTGCACCAGTTTCCAAATCCATCACGATAACCAAACAGCGGCGTCGATGGCGTCGTCACGATGTGATCGGGCTCAAGCAGGTCACCGACGCGGGTGTGATGAATATTGAGTGTCAGAAGGCAGGGAGTCGGCTGCGGAAAGTGATAGTTGAACTCATATCCAACACGAAGTTTCATACGAAAACTCGCAGACTTTGTCTTGAGGAGGCGGCGTGTATGATCCGCAATCAGTCGATGAGCACGAAGCCCGCGCGCTGCGCGGACACACATCCTATCGATAGCATGGTTCAACCGATTACGAGCAATTTCGGTTCCGAAGGCCTAGCATAATCCGACGAAAGAGCATGTCGTCGCACGAGCTGCGTTTAGTCCTTGCGGGTGTCTGCCAGGATCGACGGGGTCGGGCTTTCGCCCTTGGGACGATCGATGCCGATCTGTTCGCCCGTGACGATGAAGTTGACGTTTTCGGCAATGTTGGTGGCGTGATCACCGATCCGCTCGAGGTTCTTGGCGCAGAACAGCAGATGCGTGCAGAAGCCGATATTGCGCGGATCTTCCATCATGTAGGTGAGCAATTCGCGGAACAACGCGGTGTAGAGGTTATCGATCGTGCCATCCGACCGCCAGACTTCGAGCGCCGCCTCCGCATCGCGGGCGACGAATGCCTGCATCACATCGACGACTTGCTGCTGCGCCTGATTGGCAAGTGACAACAGCGTGCTCATGGTTTCCGGCCGCTGGCCAGGCGAACTCATGGCGAGAAGGCGCTTGCCGCAGTTCTTCGCCAAGTCGCCGATCCGTTCAAGGTCAGACGTGATCTTCAAGGTGGCGATGATCTCGCGCAGGTCGACGGCGACGGGCTGCCGCCGCGCGATCATCAGCACGATTTTTTCCTCTATCTCGGTCTGCATGCGATCGACCGACCGATCCATGGCGATGATGGCCTGCGCGGTATCGTCGTCGCGCGCCTCGATCGCCTCGGCGAGGCGGGTCAGTTGAACGTCGACGGTGGCGGCCATACCCTGGACCGCGGCGCGCATTTCTTTCAGCTCGGTATCAAAAGCTGCAACTGTGTGCTGTGCCATGACATAAACCCGCGGATGTCGATGTTGCTGGAGTGCGTCCATTGCGCCCGGACGAAGTGCAGGCGACTGCCGATGCGACGCACGGCGAAACAGAGGCTTGAGATCAGCCGAACCGGCCGGTGATGTAGTCCTGCGTCTTCGGATTCTGCGGACGCGTGAACATTTCGTTGGTTTTGCCGAATTCCATCAGCTCACCGAGGTACATGAATGCGGTTGTGTCGGATACGCGCGAGGCCTGCTGCATGTTGTGGGTGACGATGGCGATCGTATAGTCGTGCTTCAGTTCGTCGATCAGCTCTTCGATGCGGGCCGTAGAAATCGGATCGAGCGCGGAGCACGGTTCGTCAAACAGGATGACTTCCGGTTTCACCGCCACTGTCCGCGCGATGCACAGCCGTTGCTGTTGGCCGCCGGACAGACTGAGGCCCGATGCCGTCAATTTATCCTTCACTTCCTTCCACAACGCGGCCCGCGTCAACGACTGCTCGACGCGCTCGTCCATCTCGGATCTGGACAGTTTTTCGTATAAACGTACACCGAAGGCAATGTTGTCGTAGATCGACATTGGGAACGGCGTCGGCTTCTGGAACACCATGCCGACGCGCGCGCGCAACAGATTGAGATCGAGATCGGGCGCGAGGATGTTTTCGCCGTCGAGCAACACCTCGCCCTCCGCGCGCTGGTTCGGATACAGGTCATACATGCGATTGAGCACGCGCAACAACGTCGACTTGCCGCAACCGGACGGCCCGATGAAGGCCGTGACCTTGTTGGCATACAGCGGCAGACTGATCGCCCGCAGCGCCTGCGATGTCCCGTAGAAAAAATCCAGGTTCTTGATCGCGACCCGCACGTGCGGACCGAACGCGGAGGCACCGGCTTCGATCTGCTCGGCCGTGCTGACCTGGCTCATGACTTGCTCCCTTTGCCACCGATGGAACGTGCGGCGATGCTCAATCCCAAGACGGCCGACGTGATCAGCAATGCGCCCGTCCAGGCCAGTTGCTTCCAGTTGCCGTCGGCGCTGTTGATGAAGTTATTGATGGTGACCGGCAGATTGGCGACTGTTTTGGTCAGGTCGACGCTCCAGAACTGATTGGAGAGTGCCGTGAACAGCAGCGGCGCGGTCTCGCCGGAGACGCGGGCGACCGCCAATAGAATGCCGGTGACCAGTCCGGTGCGCGCGGCCCGATACGAGATATGGCGGATCACATGACTGCGCGGAAAGCCGAGCGCTGACGCAGCCTCGCGGATCGGGTTCGGCACCAGCAACAGCATGTCTTCGGTCGTGCGCACCACCACCGGAATGACGATCACCGCCAATGCGAGCGCGCCCGCCAGCCCCGAAAATCCGCCCATCGGCACCACGACGGTCGTATAGACGAACAGCCCGATGATGATCGACGGAGCGCTCAATAGAATGTCGTTGATGAAGCGGATTATGGTCGTGAGCTTCTGATAACGACCATACTCCGCCATGTAAGTGCCGGCCAGCAGGCCGATCGGCGCGCCGATGGCCACCCCAATGAACGTCATCATCACGCTGCCGACGATGGCGTTGGCCAAGCCGCCCCCCTGCGAGCCGGGAGGCGGCGTGCTCTGCAGAAACACGCTTGGCTTCAGGCCCGCAACGCCATTCCACAACAGCGTCGCCAAAATCATCACCAGCCACGCCAAGCCGAACACGGTGGCCGCGAGGCACAGCGTCATCCAGATGGTGCTCTTGCGTTTGCGGACAGTGTAGAATGGATTGTCGTTCATTTGCCGGCCTTCGTTTCAAGCCGCATCAGCATCAAGCGTGCCACCGACAGTACGCAGAACGTCAGCACGAACAGCAGCAACCCCAACAGGATCAAGCTCGACTGATGCAGCCCATCGCTTTCGGCGAATTCACTCGCGATGGCCGACGAGATCGTCGTGGCAGGTGCGAAGATCGAAGCTTTGATCGGAAACGAATTGCCGATGATGAACGTGACCGCCATCGTTTCGCCCAGCGCGCGACCCAGCGCCAGCATGCCGCCGCCGATGACGCCGACGCGGGTGTAGGGCAGCACGACGTTGCCGACAACTTCCCATGTTGTGCAGCCGAGCCCGTAGGCGGCCTCTTTCAGCACCGGCGGCACGGTTGCGAACACATCCTTGGCGATTGCGGTGATGAACGGCAGCACCATAATCGCGAGAATGAGCGAGGCATTGAACAGGCTGAGATTGCTGGCTGGACCGGCGAACACATCGCGCAACACCGGAATGCCGGCGAAAGCCGAGATGACCCACGGCTGAAACGTATCGGCCAGGAACGGTCCCAGCACAAAAAAGCCCCACATGCCGTAGATGATCGACGGAATACCGGCGAGCAATTCGATCGCCATCCCGATCGGGCGTCGCAGCCGCGGCGGGCACAGTTCCGTCAGGAAGATTGCGATGCCGAGCCCGACCGGCACCGCGATCAGCATGGCGATGGCCGACGACACGAGGGTGCCATAGATCGGGCCGAGACCGCCGAGGATCGGTTCGGGACGCGCCGATGGTGCCCAGCGCTGCGTCGTCAGGAAATGATAACCGAACGTTTTGATGGCCGGCCAGGCACCGACGATCAGCGACACGATGATGCCGCCGAGGAGTAGCAATACCGAATAGGCCGCGATCCGACAGGCCCAGTAGAATGCCGCGTCGCCAGCCAAAAGGCGGCGCAAGTGGCCGACGCGTGCATCGGCATTTGCTGCCAATTTAGTCCTCGTCTGCTCGCTCAACACAACTTCAGACACCGGAACCTCGGTCGTTGTAAACGGGTGAAGTCGAGTGACCGCCTAGTAGCGGATATCGCCTGTAAAGAACAGGGCGGCGACGGCCTGTGTGCCGCCGCCACCCGCACCCGGCGTGCTTACTTCAACTTGATGTCGGCAGCCCAAGTCTTGGCAATGAGTTCGACGACCGGCTTCGGCATCGGGATATAGTCGAGCGCTTCCGCCATCTTATCGCCCTTCTCGAACGACCAGGCGAAGAACTTGACCGCTTCGGACGCGGCAGCCTTATCTCCGGGATCGGCGTACATCAAGATGAATGTCGCCGCTGTGATCGGCCAGGACGCATCGCCCTTCTGGTTGGTCAGGATCTGGAAATAGCCCGGCGAATTCGCCCAATCGGCATTAGCCGCGGCGGCTTGGAACGACGGCGTGGTCGGCGAGACGCGCTTGCCGGCACCGTTGATCAGATCCGCGTACGTCAATTTGTTCTGCTTGGCGTAGGCATATTCGACGTAGCCGATCGAATTCTTGGTCTGGCCGACGTTTCCTGCAACGCCGTCGTTCCCCTTGGCACCAACGCCCACCGGCCATTCGACGGCCGTGCCTACGCCGGCCTTGGACTGCCACTCAGGGCTGACCTTGGCGAGATAGTCGGTGAAGTTGAACGTGGTGCCCGAACCATCCGAGCGGCGCACGACGGTGATGGCCGCTGCCGGCAACTTGAGGCCGGGGTTGAGCTTGGCGATGGCCGCATCATCCCACGATTTGACGGTGCCGAGATAGATGCTGGCCAGCGTCGCCCCATCCAGCACCAGTTCGCCCGACTTGACGCCCTCGATGTTGAAGACCGGAACGATCCCGCCCATCACCATCGGCCACTGCACGAGGCCATCCTTCTTCAAGTCTTCAGCGGTGAGCGGCGCGTCGGTGGCACCGAACGTCACGGTCTTGGCTTTGATCTGCTTGATGCCGGCACCCGAGCCGATCGACTGATAGTTGAGGCCGTTGCCGGTCTCGGTCTTATAGGCGTCCGCACTTCGCATAGATCGGAAACGGGAATGTCGCGCCCGCTCCGGTGATGTCGGCTGCATCAGCCCCCGTGTTGATCGTCAATGCCAAGGCTGCGACAGCGGCGATACGTGCCGACTGAACAAAAATGCCCATCTTTTACCTCGTGTTCCGGTGCTACCGGTGATCCAATACGGCGACGAGGTTGGCCGTCCGCCTACCCCTGATCCGTCCGCAACCGCCATACACCCGAGATGTGTGAAGGCTGTGTGACAGTGGGTTCATTGATCCAGCACTAAAGCATCGCCAACCGCGTCGCGTGGCCCGGCGGCGGGAAAACGCGATCGATTTCAGTGAGATCAACCGCGTCCAGCGTAGTTTCCACCGCTGCGGCATTGGCGCGCACATGCGCCGCCGTAGCGGCCTTGGGGATCACCACGACATTCGGCTGCCGCAACAGCCATGCGAGGGCGATCGCCGCCGGCGTGGTTCCGTGTTTGTGCGCAATCTTCACCAGCAGCGGTTTTGTCAATATGCCGCCCTGCCCCAAGGGCGAATACGCCATCACCATCAGATCGGCGCGCTGGCAGTCGGGCAGCAGTCGCCACTCGATGCCACGTTCGCCGAGATGGTAGAGCACCTGATTGGTGACACAATTCTGCCCATTAGGCACCGCTGTCAGCCGCGCCATGTCATCAGTGTCGAAGTTGCTCACCCCCCAGGCGCGAATTTTGCCGTACGCGACCAACTGCTCGAACCCGGCCACGGTGTCTTCCAGCGGCTCGCTACCCGGCCAGTGCAGCAGATACAGATCGAGCCGATCCGTGGCCAGCCGCTTCAGACTGCGTTCGCAAGCGGCGATCACGCCGGCACGCGATGCGTTATGCGGATAGACCTTGCTGACCAGGTACACGCCGTCGCGGCGGCCGGCGATGGCACGGCCGACGATCGTTTCCGCGCCGCCCTCGCCGTACATTTCCGCCGTGTCGATCAATGTCATGCCGAGATCGAGGCCAAGTTGCAGCGCCGCCACTTCATCGCGCGCCGCCGCCACAGTCTCACCCATTGCCCAGGTGCCGAGCCCGATGCGCGGAATAGTCGAACCGGACTTGAGGGTGATCATATCCATCGCAGGTGTCCTCGTCGTTGAGATGTGATGCGGCTTGTCCCGTCACGAGCAAGTGGAACTGAAACGCATTGATTGAGGTTTTCAGCCAATGAAAAATCCAATCGTGCAAGATCCGCCACCGCTGGTGCCACCGCGAATTCCGGGCGAACCCGAACCGGACATTCCGAACATTCCGCTCGATCCGCCGGCCCCGGATAAACAGCCGCTCGTCGAGCCGCCGTCACCAAGTCCGAGCCAGAGCGAATAGACCGCGCGATCTGTCGAGCGCGCGTGTGGACGGAGCCTATCGACGCCTTCGCATGGTGCGACGAACTTGCAAATCATCCCGCGAGTGCCAACGGCGTCCACTGGACTTGCGCGATGTCGTCGGCTCCGGCCGCCAGCATCACCAATCGGTCGAACCCCAGCGCCCCTCCGGAGGCCGGCGGCATCAGCGCCAATGCGGCGAGGAACTGCTCGTCTAACGGGTAGCGCTCGCCGTAGACGCGGCTTTTCTCGGCCATTTCAGCTTCGAATCGGCGGCGCTGTTCGCAGGCGTCGGTGAGTTCGCCGAAGCAGTTGGCGAGCTCCAGCCCAGCGACGTACATTTCGAATCGCTCCGCGATGCGCGCGTCGGCGGCAGTCGGGCGCGCCAACGCGGCTTCGTGGCAGGGATAGTCGACCAGCAACACCGGCCCCGGACAGTCGGCGAGGCCCGGCTCGATGCGCTCGACGAGCACACGGCTGAACAAGTCAGACCAGGTGTCGTCGGCGGCCACGCGGATGCCGGCGCGCGCAACTTCGCCTGCTAGCGCGTCGCGGTCGACCCCGCCACCCATCATCGTCGCCAGCAAATCGATGCCCGCGTAGTCGTGGAAGGCTTGCGCCACCGTCACACGCCGTGCGGGATCACCAGGGGAAACCGTCCGTCCCCGGTGCTGCCAGTGTGCGTTTCCAGCAATCGCTGCTGCGCACCGCACGACCGCACCGCAGTCGTCCATCACCCGATCATAGCTCTCGTTTGCGCGATACCATTCCAGCATCGTGAATTCGGCCGCATGCCTGGGTCCGCTTTCGCGATTGCGGAACACTGGCGCGAACGCAAAAATGCGTGGCTCCCCCGCCGCCAGCAGTTTCTTCATCGCGAACTCGGGCGAGGTGTGGAGATACAGCGGTGTGCGCGCGCCAGCTTCCGTCACGTGCTCGGTTGCGAATGCGTGCAGATGCGCCTCGTTGCCCGGCGACACTTGCAGGCAACCCGGCTCGACTTCGACAAATCCTTCGCCAGCAAAATAGTCGCGCACGGCTGTCTTGATGCGCCCGCGCAGCATCAGCGCCGGGCGGCGATCGGCGTGGCGCGACGGATGCCACCAGGGCGTGGGCGGTGCAAGCGGCTGTCGTGCAGGGGTGCTGTCGCTGGTCATGTCGAGATCCGATGGCTGCACCGGCTCATCTAACACGTTTCGCACTGGCGCGATCTGGCACGAACGGCGCACCGGTATCAGTCGGCCATTTCCAGTTCGCGCTTTTTCGTGCGGGATTTTCTCGCGGCCGGCAGCTTTTCCGCCTGCGGTTGGGGCGCATCCACCCAGCGTTCGTAGCGGACGCCTGGAAACAGGATGATTTCGCAAGCCTTTGTGGCCGCCGCGGCCCGCTCGTCGCGCGCCGGTCCGTCTAAGTTTTTCAGATAATAAATCGTCGCCATGGCAGTGCCCCGATGTCTGCGGCACAGAGCGGACTGAATGTCCGGCCGAGCCGCCGCTGTCCGACACGCACAAACGGAGCAGCAAATCGATATGACGACGGATGGCCTTAACAAGTCGTTAACACGCCGGCGCATGCGCGCGACGTGTGGCAGGCCGGCCATCCCACCTGCCATTAAACTGTGGCAAGCCAGCCCCCGAGCCCGGTTTCGCCCGACCGGTCCTCGACCTCGACCACCCACACATCGTCATCGTAGGAGCGTTGCCGCGCGATAAGGTCATCGACGACTTTTTCGGCGACCCACGGCGCATCGTGCAGGCGCGCGAACCGACGTTCGCCATCCGGCCGCTCGCTGTCTGAGAATCCAACTGGTGCCGGCCCGTACACGGCGGCGGTGCCGTCGAGCCGGGCGATCTTGATCAGCAGCGCGCCGGCATCGTCATGGCCATGCGCGACAACAGCCGCGAACGCTCCCGCCGCCTGCCGGCCACGCAGATACGCCTTCACCCAGAGTTCGGTTTTAACTCGCATGCGCTATCGTATGCGCCTCCGGATGCTCTGACCGCAAGCCGGCTCAGGCGAGGAACGTCAGCGGTAGGCAGAGTTATTCCACCGAGGTACCGTCTCCCTCGGGCTGATGTCGGCTTTTCGTCCGAGTTCGAAAGTTCGTTTTCGCCACCATCGCGGCAGCTTGGGCCAAGATAGAGACATCACGCGTCGGTCTGAAACAAAGAAGCCGCCAACAAAGGCGGCTTCTTAATCTGCTCGCGGGCTCGCCCCGCTAGTCACCTCACTGCGCAGTGCACCATGGTAACGCCACCAGAATCCCTATCAGGAACGTCGCCGACAATTGCCTGAGCTTCCTTAGCTCCAAGCGCGCCCACGCGCGCCCCGCCCCCTTAAAATCAGCTTCGAATATGCAGAAATATGGCGACTTGCTCGATCCCAAAGGCTTCACGTCGAACCAATAGCGTGCAGTCCGGTCATTTCAAACTATCAGCAACCTTTGCAATGCCAGCGAACGCACAAACTTCGTCCTTTTCTCCCCCGGGTGCACCAGAGACCCCAACAGCGCCGATGACCTCATTTCCCGCCTTGATCGGGACGCCGCCACCCACTGCGACGACATTCGGTATTTGCCGCAAGTAGGCGTTTTCTGGTTTGTCGACCAGCGTCTTGAACTCAAGTGAAGTCTGGCCGCGGGTCCGTGACGTGTAGGCTTTAAGGCGGCTGAACTCCATAGTGTGTGGATTGGTGCCGTCCCCCCGCAGCGAGGCGGCCACCAGGCCGGCCTTATCCACCACAGTGATGGAGACCTTGTATCCGTCCTTGGTGCATTGTTCGATTACGCCATCGATAATCATCAATGCCATCTTCATTGATACATTTTTTTCGATCTGTGGCGCTTGTGCCTGCGCCGCAAAGGGCAGCGCCGCAAGCACAGTTGCGAGGCCAATAATCGTACGCATTGCAATTCCTCCAATTTGTTTTCGCGCCGAGTTTTAGCACACGACCCACGGAGCTCAAACAAAGGTACGGTTTGGCTGGCACTGGCTCCGAACCGACCACTCGCTGCTTCGGTCATCGCCCGCAACCCAACAATTTCGAGCGGTGCGCCTGATGTTGGCTTACGCGCGGGTCGAGCGCAAAACTTTTATCCACGACCTGCAACCGCGCTCGTTTAAATTAGCCGGTATCCGCTTTCAGGGAATGGATGGCACGGCGGACTTCAGCGTCGCTCAAAGGATCGATGTGCAGGTGCCAGCGATCGTTGATGAGCTTGACGAAAGCCTGCGCCCATAAAAAATTCCAGACTGTGCCCGCGTGGCCGTTCAAAAGAACAGCACAATCGAGCCGGTCGCAGTCGGTGTTTCGAACCAGCAAGCCATCTCCGAGGTCAAGAATGCGATAGTCTGGCCTCCCGTTCGCATCACGGCCGCCCCAGTAGGAAAAGAACCAGCCCCGCTCATCGAAAAAAGCGATCTGTGGGTCACTGTCCGCCAGCATCTTGAGGCCGATATCGAAACGATCAAGAGCCTTTGTGATATTTGCCAACTCTTCGGGTGATTTTATTCTTTCAAAGAACGCGGACCAATTGGCATCATCGAACATCCCAACGAGCACAATTTTCGTCTCTGGGCTATTCACGCGAACCATGGATATTGTGGTGCCAATTTGGTTTATGCATGCCGCGATCCGGGCAGCGGCAGCTTGCGGCATTGGCGACAATTTTAACGCGTCAAGCGCATCATCGCTCAGATCTTTTCCGCCGATGTGTATGACAACGACTCCCTCGCGCCAGCGATCGGGAGATTGTTTTATTAATTCCACTAATTTTTGGGCTTGGCGCCAAGGCCCCGTTGTAAGTTCGGAGCACCCAGCACCCCATTGTGCAAAGTTGTATTTGAAGTCCGTTTTGCGCGGTGATCGCCAACGCGCGCCTAACTTGTCGAGCAATGGGTAGATAGAAGTCCAGGGGAACCCCCGTTTACCCCAAGCTCCCAGGTCAATCTGTGAACCGCGAAGCATTGCAAGGATTTGCGGCCATTGAAATGGACCGCGAAGCGGGGCCTCGTCGAAGACAGGATATGACGCGCTATTGGAATCACCCAGTATTCCAATTGGCACTCGGCTATTCCCTATTTGTGCGCTCGGTCCATCAGAAATTGGGCCCCAGTCGTAGTCGACGGCGAGTAAAAAAATCCCGAGCAATCCGATAATCACTATTCCGAGGCCGGCAAGCACCGCTCTCCGCATAACGCTCACCTCTTGCACCAACTTGAATTCGCATCATTCTGTATTATTCGAAATCTGCGTTGACGATCATAGCGCCTCACATCGCCGCCCAATCACCGACACGGGACAAAAACGCCATGCAATTATCAAGCTCCGCAGCCTCGATGAATTCGTTCGGCTGATGCGCTTGAGCGATGTCGCCCGGGCCGCACACCACGGCCGAACACCCCGCCGCCTGGAAATGGCTGGCTTCGGTGCCATAGGCCACGGTATGGATCGCGTTCTGCCCGGCGAGCTTCAGCGCCAGCGAGGTGGCCGGCGAGCCCTCGCCAGACAAGAACGCCGGCAACAGGCCGAGCAACTCAGTGGTGACCGCGCAGTCGGGATGCACCGCTCGCATCTTCGGCAGCAGCTCCCGCTCGGCATACGCCTGCAAGGCATCGGCGGCTTCGGCTGCATCGAAGCCGGGCGTCAATCGCACGCCCCATTGAAACGAGCAGCGCGGCGGAATGATATTGTGCGCAATGCCGCCCTCGATGAAGCTGACCGTGATCGTCGGGAACGGCGGGGCAAAGCGCGGCGCGGGGTAGGCTTTCTGAATGCCCGCCTCGATGTGCTTCAACTCGCCGATCAGGTCGGCCGCAACGAAGATCGAGCCGACGCCCAATTCTGGCCGCGACGAATGTGCGTCCTTGCCGACCACATTGGTGCGGAACCGGGCCCCACCCTTGTGGCCGTCGACCACCGTCATCATGCTGGGCTCGCCGACGATGACGATCTCCGGTTTCGGCAGCGATGAGCCGAATTCGGCAATCATCGGCACGACACCCGTGCAGCCTACTTCCTCGTCATAGGAAAATATCAGATGGATCGGTTGCCTGAGCGACCGCGCCTGGAAATACGGCACCGAGGCCAGCATGCACGCCAGAAAACCCTTCATGTCGGCGGTGCCGCGCCCATAGAGGCGGCTGCCGATCTCGACCATCGTGAAGGGATCGGTGTGCCACGGCTGGCCCGTGACGGGCACCACGTCCATATGACCGGACAGCCCGATGCCGCCGCGCGTGTGGGTTGTGCCTATCGTGGCGAACAGATTGGTATGGATGCCGTTTTCGGCCGGCAGCATCCGGCTCTCGATGCCCAGCCCGGCCAGATAATCGCGGATCCAACAGGCCATCGGGATATTCGTCTTGTCGCTGGTCGTATCGAAGTTGATGAGTTTTGCGAGGATCGCCTTGGCCGACAAACCCTCGCCTGTTCGCGCGACCGGCATGCGATATGTCCTTTGATTTTGTGCAACCCGCGGCAGCTGCGCATGAAAGGTCCACGAGTTCGCGAGCGCCGTCAACTCGGCCGCTCAGGATTTATCGCGGGGCGGCTTGGTGGCGAGCGGGCACGTCTCTCAAGGGGCGCTGCCGGCGCGGCGCCGACGCCCGAGGTGCAAGCCTGTTGGCATACCAACCAGCGTCTCGGCGAGCCATCGTCGCGGCAGTCGATGAGAGTATTGGTGGGTGGGGTTGGGTTCGAACCAACGTAGGCGCAAGCCAGCAGATTTACAGTCTGCCCCCTTTAGCCACTCGGGCACCCACCCATTCACGCGCCCGACGCGTTTTTCGCGCTGTTCACCGCACCGCGCCCCTAAGTCAGGACGCGACGGCTGAACAATGCAACCTCCCCCCACCGTTCCGGGCAGGGCAAGTCGCGCCTTTATGTTTAGGCAGCCACCATCTGTCAATGGTTTTTGACTGGCCACGTCAGCCAATGGCGGATCGAGCTGCGCCGGCCGGCGCAGCCATCCAGTCGCGGGCCTATCTCTGGCCGACCCCGAGGTAGCGTGCGAGGACGGCGGGCTTGGCTGCGAGGGCTGCGCTGGCACCACTCCATACGATCCGTCCGCGCTCCAAAATGATGGCCTGATGGGTGATCGCAAGCAGCCGCCGGGCGTGCTGCTCGACGACCAGCATCGACAGCCCTTCGTCGCGCACCAGCCGCGCCAGCGTGCCCATCACTTCGTCGATGATGATCGGGGCCAGCCCCTCGGTCGGCTCGTCCAGCAACATCAGCGTCGGGTTCAGCATCAACGCACGCGCGATCGCCAGCATCTGCTGTTCTCCGCCCGACAGCTGTCCGCCGAGATTGCTGCGGCGCTGCTTGATGCGCGGAAACAGCGCGTACGCCCGTTCCAGCGTCCATGGCCCGGGCTGGGCGACTGCCGTCAGGTTTTCCTCGACTGTCAACGAGCGGAAGATATTGCGCTCCTGCGGCACCCAGCCGATGCCGGCCTGCGCCCGCCGCTCAGGTGCCAGCAGCGTGACATCGCGCCCCGCCAGTAGAATGCGCCCGGCGCGGCGTTGCGTGACGCCGATGATGGAGTTGAGCAACGTCGTCTTGCCGACGCCGTTACGGCCGAGCACCGCCATCGATTGGCCTGCGTCGAGCCGTAGTGAGAGCCGATCGACGACGATCGCCTCGCCATAGCCGGACACCAGATCCTCGACCTCGAGCAGCGCGGGTGCCGTTTCCGTGTCAGTCATGCACGCCCTCGCCGAGATAGACAGCCTTGACGCGGCGGTCGGCGGCGATTTCGGCCACCGTCCCCTCGACCAGCAGCGCGCCCTCCACCAGCACCGAGATGCGTTCGGCGAACGCGAATACCAGGTCCATGTCGTGTTCGATCAGCAGCACCGCAACGTCGGCGGGCAGCGCCTTGACGGCTGCCAGGATGTCGTGCCGCTCGGCCTCGGGCACGCCCGCGGCCGGTTCGTCGAGCAGCAGCACTTTGGGCTTGGCCGCCAGCGCCAGCGCCAATTCGAGCAGCCGCTGTTTGCCGTAGGCGAGTGCCGCCGTAGGCGTATCGAGCACGTCGCCGAGGCGGAAATCGCTGGCCAGCGCATCCACCTCGCGCCCGACCATCAGGTTTCCCGCGAAGCGTTGCAGCATGCGGCCGCCGATGCCGAGCCGCTGCGCGACAGCTATGCCCAGCGTCTGCCGTGGCGTCAGGTCCCGGAACAGCTGGTTGATCTGGAAGGTCCGGGCGAGCCCCCGCCGCACGCGTCGATCGGGGCGCATGTTGGTGATGTCCAGGCCGTTGAGCCGGATGCTGCCCCCACTCGGTTGCAGCACGCCGGATAGCTGATTAACGAACGTGGTCTTGCCCGCGCCATTCGGCCCGATCAAGGCGTGCCGCGCGCCCGCCATCAACCGCAGCGACACGTCGCGCGTAACGTGCAGACCGCCGAAGCGTTTCTCCAGATGCAGGGCTTCGAGCGCCGGCATACTCATGGTGCCGCCTCCAGCGTGACAGCCGCAACCGGCTGTGCGCGCGCGAACGGTCGCCACAGCCATCCCGCGATGCGCTGACGCCCGACCACCATCAAAC
>JANXYD010000466.1 GCA_025350265.1 Hyphomicrobiaceae bacterium
TTCTTTCGCGAACTCTGCCGCAGCATCCTCCCGCGCGGCCTGTCGTGCAAGCGCACTCGCGAGATCCTTCAGGATATCAAGCGGCGGTCGAGTGCGAGTGTGAACCGGCAATTTGGGCGAGGCCACGGCAGACAACTCCGAACGGCCGCCAATTGATTGGCTTGATCTCCATCAAAGCGCAAAGTCTGGAAAGGCAGCCTGTCTCCAGCGCTCGAATGATGCGCGGAGGCAAACTGTCGGGGCAATTGGGAAAAGCGGGAAATGCCGGGAGCAGCAAGGAAGCAGCAGGAAAGACCTCAGGCACAATCAGCACGCTGCGGCGCGCCTGTGCCGAACATTTCCGTTCTGCGGGCAACAGATCGCCGAAATATTCGTCGGCCGCGCCACTGCTCAATCTTTGCCTTTGGCACTGCGCTTCAGCAAATCCGCCGGATCCACACCGAGGGCTTGTGCCAATTCAAAAAGCGAGACCACAGTCGGGTTTCGTTGGCCGCTTTCGAGCCCACTGATGTATTGCTGAGTGAAACCCGAAACGTCGGCGAACTGCTCCTGCGTCAGGCCCTTAGCAAGCCTGATGCGGCGCACGTTTCGTCCAACAAGCCTCCGCATGTCCATGCGACAGGGCTTGCAGGATGTCGCGCGATGCGTTCATCCACTATAGTGTGTAATCAAGTGCAATCGTAATCGGCGATAAGCTTGAGCCATGGCCAGCGACCTTCCAAAGCAATCAGCCACCGGGCCTTTCGAGCCACCCGAAGACGTGCCGGTGCTGACGCAGCGCGATCGCGCTTACATGCAGCTGTATCTCCGTCTGCTCGATGCGGACGCCGCCGGGGTCACCTGGCAGCTGATCGCCCGCGATATGCTGGAACTTGATACCAGTGGAGACCAAACGGCCGCAAAAGTGGTTTTTGATCGCTTTCTGGCGCGCGCGCGGTGGATGACAACGGTTGGCTATCAGCTCCTCTTGAAGCCAGATACCTAACTGGTCCACGGTCTGGTAGACCAAGGTGGCTCTCATGCAAAACACGAATGCCGTGTAAAATTAACCTTCAGTTGCAATAATTCTGTTGAGCTACTGACTTGTGTCAGCAAAATCTGACACATTGTGCGCGGGAGGTTGGAGAATGTTCAACCCGCTCGTTACCGGATAGTCCCATCGCAGATCTGCGCTGGCGCCGCCGCCTCAAAGAGCCAGCGACTATACGTGTTCAGGACGCCCGAGGGTGCAGGACGAGCCATGCACAACGGAGCAATTCCGTGCCGTACCCTCCACCGATTGTGGAGCCGTCTTGGCCGCCGCCGGATGGCGCCTATGACTATATTCTGACACTCAACTCTGTCGAATTGGCGTGGGAGTTCCTGCGCCGAAACCCAGACTACCAACGTGACCACGCCCAGCTGGCCGCGCAACGAGCACCTCCAAAATCTCTTGCGTCCGGCCAACTGATTTGGCGTGCCCCAGACAGTCGCGCCGAGGCCGCGCGGTGGCGACTTCGCTCCTTTCGTCGATCCAGAGCTCGCAGCACCCGACGCCCCCGTGCGGTGGCTTCCAACAACGGGCGTGGCGATTCTGACGGGAACGACGACGCCGGCAGCGACGACTGCCGCTGCCGCTGCCGACCTCGCGCTGGATCGACTGCCGTGCGTCAAGCATATCGTCGTGGGACCTGATCATACGCAGTGGCTCCTGATGCATTCGACAGCCATGGCCCTCGTGCTGCAATTGCGCGGCGCGCAGATCACTGACGCACCCGTCCACGTCACTATTTTCATTGAAGGTCTCGCGGACGCTAAGCCGATGGGTGCGCTGCTGCAAAAAGTGCCAACGTTTCTGTCGTCAGAACCGCGCTGCGTGCTGCGGTCTGTGAGCCGCAACTTGCTGCATACTGCGCTGATCGCGCTCGATGGCCGCCGGATCGGCGCCAGCTATCGCGACGTTGCAGATGTCGCCTTCGGTGCCAAAGGCGCGTCGAATGCCTGGAACAGTCCAAGCCGTGCCGTGAAAGATCATATTATCCGCGCAACCAAACATGGCGTGGCGCTGGCCGACGGCGGATACGAGCGGCTTTTGCGTCAGAAATAGACGTCCGAGTGTGTGTCGTTTTCGGCAATTCAACTCCGACACTCCCGCAACAGCCGGAGATTTCCCAAGGTGCGATCAAACAGGAGATCGAACCATGGCAGAGAACCGCAGGCGCAACCTGCTCACGACAAGTGAAGCC
>JANXYD010000080.1 GCA_025350265.1 Hyphomicrobiaceae bacterium
CCACGTCATCACCGCCGGGCCCATTCCGCCCAATCCAGCCGAACTGCTCGGCAGTTCGCGCATGCCATCGCTGCTCAGTTGGGCTGCGGAAGGCTACACTTTAGTGATCATCGATGCGCCGCCGGTGATGGGCCTCGCCGACGCGCCGATCCTCGCCAGCCTCGGCGGCGCGACGCTGTTCGTGGCGGCTGCCGGCCAGGCGCGGTTGACGCCAGTTCGCGAGGCCTTGAAGCGGCTGCAGTTGGCACGAGCCCAGGTGCTGGGCGCGGTGCTGACCAAGTTCGATGCGCGCGCCGCCGGTTACGGCTATGGCTATGGATACGGCTATGGCGGCTACGGACAATACGGTTACGGCCAGTACGGTTATGGCCAACAGGCCGTGGCTTCCAAGACGCCATCGCTGGGCAGGCCCAATCACGCCGCAGCCAATGGGCGTCCCATCGCTGGGGAGCCGGGATGATCGATCGCGCGTCCGCCGTCAGCATAGCCGTCGACCTGTTGCACCTGCCGTCGCGGGTGCGCTGGCATCAATCGGCGGCGCTTCCGTCCGACGTGATCACCATTCTCGAGATCGCGGCCGGTGAGCCTGGCGTCCTGCAGCGGGCTGCGGCCGTCGCGGGCCATGCCCCCGACGTCGTCGAACGCGCCGCTCAGTTTTTCGTCGAACAGGTCATCCTGTCTGCGCACTCCGACAGCTACCGACTGCTCGCTGCGACGCCGGCCGCCTCGGCCGCCGATTTGCGCCGCCATATGGCCCTGCTGATGCGATGGCTGCATCCCGACCGCCACGCGAAAGCCACGCAGGCGCTTTACGTCACCCGCGTCAGCAATGCCTGGGCGGATCTGAAAACCGCCGACCGCCGACAAGCCTACGATGCCCTGAGAGCGTCGCAATCGTCGAAGCCGGAAGCGGCGCGCGATTTAACACTGTTGTCGCGTCGCACGCTGAAACAGCGCCTCGCCAAGGCGGGGGCCATGCCCGCTCTTGTCGTACGCAGGCCCGATCGGCCGCGCACGCCGCCGCATGCGACAGAGCCCGGTGCCGCAACTGTTTCCACACCCGCTGGGCGGTTCCGCCGCGCCCTGCGCAAGTTCGGCCTGCGGCTGGGCTTGGGGTAGTTGAACCAGCACTCGACGGTCGTTCGGGTTTTGGTTGAATCGCGGAACAACCTGTCGTGCTTCCGGTCGGAATCACACCCCGAATCGCGTCCGAGGCATGCATTATCCGGATACGGCCGAGGTTTCAAAGGATCGCAAATACAAAAAAACGCTCAGTGTTCGAGCGTTTTCAATGTCTCACGAACGATTGCGTCGGCAATCGATGGCACTCAGCTCGGCTGAAATTCAAGGGCTCGACGCTGCTGCCTTTTTCGTGGCGAGGTAAATTAGACCACCAGCACCGGCAACGACGGCACCGATCGCCAGTGGCGACAATCCCGCACCGCCGGCCCCGAACCCGCCAGTCGCACCCGGATCGACCACACCGGGATCGACTACACCGGGATCGACTACACCGGCACCACCATTGCCAACCCCGGATGCACCATCGTTCATGCTGGCGTTTGTCGTGACTTGCCGCGACGACACGCACGTGCCTTCGCCGACGACGGACACGACTGCCCCAGCCTTCACTTCGGCTACGCAGTTACCACTGTATTTAACGGTTGCGGAACCATCGGCCTGCGCCATGATCCGATCACCGGGCTTGACGACGATGGCACCAGTTACCGGCTTGAAGCCCGCACCGGTGTCGACCAGCACTTTACCCTGGATTTGATCTAGGAATGCGGCTTCGCACGGCGCAATCATCATCACGCCAGCCAGGGCCACCATAGCCGCACGGCTACCGACGTCGACCCGCTTAACGCGACGCATAAAGAACTCGAATGAATTGGCCATCAGCCTCTTCCTAGCGCGTGGATAGGTCCAAGTGACGGAACCTGAATTAACCCATACATATCTGACAACTGACGAGTCGTGGGTAACAATTTTGCAACTAAACTCGAATAAATGTGGAGAAAAGTGATTGGCCCCACCACGTTGCGCTCCACTCGGCGCGCCCCCGGCTCAACATTTGTAAAAACCGCGATACCAGCCGACGAACGCCCCCAAACCGTGCTCGAGCGGCGTATTTGGCTGAAACCCGGTCGCCTGCGCCAGCCGCGCGACATCCGCGAACGTTTCTGGAACATCGCCCGGCTGCATCGGCAGCATCCGTCGTTTAGCTGACATCCCGACCTGGGCCTCGATCGCCGAAATAAACGCCGCGAGGTCGACCGGCGTGTGGTTGCCCACGTTGTAGATCGTGTGGGGTGCGCCCGCACCAGCCGCCGTCTGCTGCGGTATCGGTGGCAACGCCATCAACCGCGCCATCGCTTCCGTCACGTCGTCGATATAGGTGAAATCGCGCCGCATCCGGCCGTTGTTGTAGACGTCGATCGGACGCCCCTCGATGATCGCCTTGGTGAACTTGAAATAGGCCATGTCCGGCCGTCCCCACGGCCCATAGACCGTGAAAAACCGCAAGCCCGAGCACCGCAGCCCGTAAAGCCGCGCATACGTCTCAGCCATCAGTTCGTTGGCCCGCTTGGTTGCCGCGTAAAGCGACGCCGGGGCCAGCACTGGATCGTCTTCGTGGAACGGAACCTTGCTGTTGGTGCCATACACCGAACTCGACGACGCATAGATCAGATGCTCAGGTGGCTGCGCCCGCGCCGCCTCCAGGATCGACAGAAAACCATCGACGTTGGCGCTCACGTAGCTGCGTGGATTGATCAGCGAGTAGCGCACGCCCGCCTGTGCCGCCAGATGCACGACGATGTCCGGCCGCGTCCGCTCGAACAGGTCCGCGACCATCGCATAGTCGACGATATCGCCTTGCACGAAGGTGAAGTTCGCGTGTGATTCCAATTGCTTAAGCCGGGCCGCTTTCAGCGTTACGTCGTAATAGTCGTTGAGGTTGTCGAGGCCGGTTACCGTTGCTCCCGCCGCCAGCATACGCCGCGCCAGATGGTAGCCGATGAAGCCGGCAGCCCCGGTCACCAGCACTTTCAACCCGTCGTGGCCAGTCTCAGCCATGGCTTGCGGTCTCCGACCCTAGAATTCCGGCACTATCTGCCACCGTCACCGGCCTATGCTCACGTAATGGAGCCCGACGCGTTTCATCTCCTCCGGTCGGTAGACGTTGCGCAGATCCACCACCACCGGTTCTTTCAGCGCCGCCTTGACCCGATTAAGATCGAGCCCGCGCAGCATGTCCCATTCCGTCACCAGCACCATCGCGTCCGCTCCGGCAAGACACGCATAGGGGTCGGCCGCATACGTGACATCCACCAGCACCTCGCGCGCGCTGTCCATGCCGACCGGATCGAATACGCGGATCGCGGCCCCCATATCCTGCAGCGATTGAATGATCGCGATGGATGGCGCATCGCGCATGTCGTCGGTATTCGGTTTGAACGTCAGCCCCAAAATAGCGATGGTCTTGTCGCGTACGCTGCCCCCGCAGGCCGTCACCACTTTGCGTCCCATCGCGCGCTTGCGCTGATCGTTGACCGCCGCCACCGTCTCCACGATCCGCGTCGGCGCGCCAAAATCCTGGGCCGTCTTGATCAGCGCCAGCGTATCTTTCGGAAAACACGAGCCACCGTAGCCTGGCCCTGCGTGCAGGAATTTCGCGCCGATGCGGTTGTCGAAGCCGATGCCGCGCGCCAGTTCCTGCACATTCGCGCCGGTCCTTTCGCACAGATCCGCCATTTCGTTAATGAACGTGATCTTGGTCGCCAGAAACGCGTTGGCCGCATACTTGATCAGTTCCGACGTGCGCCGGTCAGTGTAGTGCATCGGTGCCTGATTCAGCGTCAACGGCCGATACAGCCGCGCCATCACCTCGCGCGCGCGGTCGTCGTTGGCCCCGATCACCACGCGGTCCGGCCGCTTGAAATCGTCGATCGCGGCACCCTCGCGCAGGAATTCCGGGTTCGATACCACCGAGAACAACGCCAGCGGCGTCGTCTTGGCGATGATGTCGTGCACCGCGTCGCCGGTCCCTACCGGCACCGTCGACTTGATGATAACCACCTTATAGCTGTCGATCAGCGGCGCGATTTCGCGTGCGACCGCATGCACATAGCTGAGGTCGGCGTGCCCATCGCCGCGACGCGTCGGAGTGCCAACAGCCACAAAGATCGCATCCGCCGCCTTCACGGCGCGCGCCAGATCCGACGTGAATGTGAGCCGCCCCGTCTTGACGTTCTTGGCCACGATCTCCGCGAGACCCGGCTCGTAGATCGGCATGCGTCCGGCATTGAGCGCTGCGATCTTGGATGCGTTGGTGTCGACGCATGTCACATCGAACCCGAAGTCTGCAAAGCAGACGCCGGATACCAGGCCCACGTATCCGGCCCCGATCATGGTGATGTTCATCTTGCGCCTTCCCTCATCCAATCGACGGCAACGTTACCGGTCCGGCCGCTCGCACGCGCAATTCGCCGGCCGGCCCGCCGCTTCTGCCACGATCTGCGGCTCGAAGGAAAGCGCAACCCCGCTCGACACCGGCTAGATCATCGACACGCCCGTACCTCGCGCGCCGCAACATCCAGAATCGACCAGCGCTGAAATAACCAATCTGCGCGATTGCACAACTTAAACGCAGAATTTGATGTTAGTTTTCCCTTGGAGGTTGCAGTACGCAGTTCAGCAGGATCAACGATGGACACGACGCCCAACCTCAACCTTCCCTATCTCGCCGCAGCCCAGTCGCAGAAGCACGTCACCCACAACGAAGCCCTCCGCGCCCTCGACGCGCTCGTCCAGCTGGCCGTATCCAGCCGCACGCTGACCAGCCCACCCGCCAGCCCTGTCGAGGGCCAGCGCTCTATCGTCGCCGCGCCGGCGACGGGTGCCTGGAGCGGCCAAAGCGGCAAGCTCGCCGCGTACCAGGACGGCACCTGGATGTTCTATGCACCGCAGCCCGGCTGGCTGGTCTGGGTGACTGCCGAAAGTGCGCTGGTCGCCTGGAATGGCAGCGCCTGGGTCGCAGCGCAGCCCGGCATCAATCCCACGCCCCTCGTCGGCATCAACGCCACCGCCGATACTACCAATCGCCTCGCGGTAAAAAGCCCAGCGTCGCTGTTCGACAATTCCGGCAACGGCCATCAACTCAAAATCAACAAGGCGGCGGTCACCGATACCGCCAGCCTACTGATTCAGAACGCCTATTCCGGCCGCGTCGAACTCGGTCTGACCGGCGACGACAACTTCCATTGCAAGGTCAGCGCTAACGGCACCACCTGGACCGACGCCATCGTCGTCGACCGCACGTCGGGTGCCGTGACACACGCCGCCGGCGCGCGCGCCACATTCCAGCACGCCGCGAGCGCTTCCGGTCTGCAGCTCAAGCCCGCCCCCAGCGATCCCACAGACCCGACCGACGGCGACCTCTGGTACAACGCCACCACCGCAACGTTTCGCATGCGCCAGAACGGCATCACCAGCGGCCTCGGCGGCGGCTCTCAGGCTCAATCCGACTGGAATGCCACAGTTGGCGTCACGGCCATCGCCAACAAACCCACCCTCGGGACTTCAGCGACGCACGCCGCCTCCGATTTCGATGCAGCCGGTGCCGCCGCCGCTGCCCAGACAGCGGCAACAGCCGTTGCCAACAACGCGCAGTCCGCCGCGACGACTGCCCAATCCACTGCCGCCGCCGCGCAGACCACCGCGACGACTGCCCAAACCACTGCCGCCGCCGCGCAGTCCACCGCGACGACTGCCCAAACCACCGCTAACGCTAAGCAATCGCCCGCCACCACGCTCGCTGGCTACGGCATCACCGACGCGATTTCCAAGACCGCCGCCGTGTCAGCCAACCTCGTCCTGGCCGGCCCCGCCTCCGGTTCGGGCGCTGCCCCTTCATTCCGCGCACTGACTGCCGCCGACCTCCCCGCTGGCGGCGCTAGTGGCGTACCGGGCGGCACCGCCGGCCAATTGCAGGTCAACTCAGCCGGTGCCTTCGGCGGCACGTCGGGGCTTACTTGGAGTGCGACTTCAGGCACGCTGACGCTCAATGGCTCGCTGATACTTTCGAACGGCGCTACAGGATTGCAAAACGTTGGCTTCGGCTTGGGCGCACTCGCCAACGCAGCGTCAACGTCGGCCGGAAACGTCGGCATTGGACCGAATGCGGGTGCAGCGGTGACAACCGGCGGCTATAACGTCATGACCGGCTTGTCGGCTGGTGCGGCACTGACGACAGGCAGCGGCAACATTCTGATCGGCCAGCTTTCCGGTGCCGCTCTTACGACGCGTAACAACAATGTGGCTATTGGCGACCACGCGATGTCGCTGGCGGACGGCGCGCTCGTTCTCGACAATATTGCGATAGGCCGTGACGCTCTGCGCTACATGACGAACGCGCAAGACAACACAGCGGTAGGT
>JANXYD010000129.1 GCA_025350265.1 Hyphomicrobiaceae bacterium
CTTGCACCGGGTTGGCGTCGGGGTTTGCACCCGCTTAAGTCGTCGCCGCTTGCAGGCGCTTTAGCCGGTCATCGTGTCGTCGACCGATGCCATTTTTCAGACGGTTTCCGTCTGTGCTCCGCTCGCCAGCATCGCTGCCGGAAGGCGTTTCATCACTCCCTGCGGACGCCGACGGCGGATCCTCCGTCACAGCCCTGCAAGGTGCCACGACCATAGGACAATTCCGAAGATACTTCACGCTTAAGTTGTAATTTTGGTAAAGATCGTCTCCGCGCGCTCGACGCAAATACGGGCGATGTTGTTTCGATTGCGACCCGAATCGCAGGAAGTTGTAGGGCGCAATAGCCCACTTCGGGCGTATTGCGCCGCTGGCAGCCGCCGTCCAACAATTGAAATGCGCGTTTGTGGCGCGGCGCAAAACGCTGAAACGCAATTGCACCCTACGTTCCTGCCGCTCCCTACTCTGCCTTGCGCAGCCACACAGGATTGGCCCCCAAAGTCTTGACGAACTCGGCGTGTTTGACCGCGTCCTCGATCGACAGCGGCGACGCGAGCCGGCGCGGACGTGCCGCGACCACGCGTGGCGCAGCGGCAGCGCGGCCCGCTGCACCGGTCTTGCCGCCGCTGTTTGCGGCTGCGCCCAACCCCAGCGTCGCCTGGCGCTCGCCGAGCAACTCGACATAAACTTCGGCCAGCAACAGCGAATCGACGATCGCCCCGTGCTTGGTGCGTCGGGACATGTCGATGCCGTAGCGTTTGCAGAGGGCATCGAGCGAGTTGGGGCCGGCGGGATGCTTGCGGCGCGCCAGTTGCAGCGTGTCGACGACGCGGCTCATTTCCAGCGTCTGCAGCTTCAGTCGGTCCAGCTCCATGTTGATGAAGCCGATGTCGAAGTTGGCGTTGTGGATCACCAGCGTCGCGTCGCCGATGAACTCGAGAAAATCTGCCACCACGGCCTTGAACTGCGGCTTGTCCTTGAGGAAGCTCGTCTTGAGGCCGTGGATGCGCTCGGCGTCGGGATGCACGTCGCGCGTCTCGGGGTTGAGGAAGCGATGGAACTCTACGCCGGTCGGCACGCGGTTGACGATCTCGACGCAGCCGAGTTCGATCAACCGATCGCCACGCGAAGCATCGAGTCCCGTGGTTTCTGTATCCAAGACGATTTCGCGCAGCATGATGCCCCCCGGCTTCTTGTAGTGTCGCGCTTCACACGGGAAATCCGCATCACATCCTGGATATCCCTGCGGAGCATGCGTGATTCGGGAGTGCGCGCCTGGCGCGATCAGTTCCAATGGCGATCGAATGCTTGGGCTTGCCGCGTTCCCGATTTCAAGTCCGCCAGCAGCATATCGATTTGCGCAGCCGTTTGATCGAGAGTGCGGCCGGTATCCACAACAAAGGTGGCAGCCGCGCGTTTGCGATCATCGGGCCATTGGCGCGACAGGATTTGGGTGAGCTTCGCTTCGGTCATGCCGGCGCGAGACAGCACGCGTGTCCGCTGCAGATCGGCCGGCGCGCTGACGACGATTGTGACATCGACTTTGGCGTTGCCGCCGGTTTCAAACAACAACGGAATTTCGAGCACCGCGGCCCAGCTGCCGGCTGCTTTCGCGTCCACCAAAAAAGCGGTTTCGGCGGCACGCACCAATGGATGCACGATCGCCTCCAGCCGCTTGAAACTCGACGGCTCGGCGAGCAGCAGTGCCGCCAGTTTCTGCCGGTCGACGCCATCGGCGGTCGTTGTGCCGGGGAATGCCGCCTCGATGGGCGCGACGGCTGTGGTGCGATAGAGCTTATGCACTTCGGCGTCGGCATCGCACACCGGTAAGCCGCGCGCGCGCAGCATCGTGGCGGCGGCCGACTTGCCCATTCCGATCGATCCCGTCAGGCCGATGATCAACATGGTTGCATCCTTTCGCTCCCTCGATAAGCGCGCGCCTTCCTACTCCATCAACACGTCGCGGCGTCGAAGTTCTGTCAACAGCGGGATCAATGGAAGCCCGATCACCGTGAAGTAGTCGCCGTCCACCTGAGCAAAGAGTTGCGCGCCCATCCCTTCGAGCGCATAGCCGCCGACAGTTTCGGTAACGATAGGGCCTGCTGTTGCGAGATACGTATCAAGAAAGTTGTCGCTGAAATCACGCATCGTCAGTGTTGCGATGGCGAGATGGTGCCACACGATGCAGCCGTCCAGCGCCAGCACGACAGCGGTCGGCAGTGTGTGCGTGCGGTTGCGCAGCGATTTAAGTTGAGCGCGTGCCTCGACCTGATCGCGCGGCTTGCCGTAAATCTCCCCGTCGCATTCCAACACCTGATCCGCCCCAATGATCAGGGAGTGCGGATGCAGGCGGCTGACAGCCAGCGCTTTCAATTCGGCTAATCGCCGGGCAATCTCGCCAGGCGTCGTCGCGGGCGCGTTGCGCTGCATGTCGGCGCGCGCCGCCGGTTCATCGATCGCTGCGGTGACGACGTGAAAGGTAACGCGGGCGTCCTGCAACATTCGACGTCGAAAGCGGCTGCCCGACGCAAGTATGAGCGGTGCGGGGTTCGCTGCGGCAAGCGAGGTGCTGGTGCTCGCGGAAGCGGCGCTCATGCGGCCTCGGCTTTGGTTCGCACCTGCTCGAGCGCCCGCCAGACGACCTCGATGCCCGCTCCCGGTTTGACAGCGTTTTCCGAAAGAATGCGGCGGAACGCGCGGGCTCCAGGCTCGCCGTGAAAGAGGCCGAGCACATGCCGCACGACGTTGTTCAGGCGTCCCCCGCGCGCCAGATGCGCCTCGATGTACGGGATCAGGGCTTCGATCACGCCGACGCGCGTCAGCGTGCTGGGTGGCGCACCGAAGCAGCAGTGGTCCACATTGGCCAACAACCACGGCGTCATGTAGGCGGCGCGGCCGAGCATGACACCATCCAGGCCAGCGCCGTGCGCGGCGGCAGACTCAAGATCGACGAGGCCGCCGTTGAGCACGATCCGAAGATCGGGACGCGCGTGCTTGAGGCGCTGCACACGGGCGTAATCGAGCGGCGGGACCTCGCGGTTTTCCTTTGGTGACAGGCCCTTCAGCCACGCTTTGCGCGCGTGCACGATGAACGTCGTGCAGCCGGCATCGGCGACCTCATCGATGAAAGCCGTCAGATCGCGCTCGCTATCCTGATCGTCGATGCCGATGCGACATTTGACGGTGACCGGAACAGCCACGGCCTTGCGCATGGCGGCGACACAGTCAGCCACCAACTTCGGTTCGGCCATCAGGCAGGCGCCGAAACGTCCGTCTTGCACCCTGTCGGAGGGACAGCCGACATTGAGATTGATTTCGTCGTAGCCGAATTGCTCGCCGATAACTGCGGCTTCAGCTAGGCGTGCTGGATGGGACCCGCCGAGCTGTAGCGCCACGGGATGTTCGTCAGGCGAAAAGCCGAGCAACAGCTCACGTTTGCCGCGCAGAATGGCGTCAGCTGTCACCATCTCCGTATACAACAAGGCCTGCCGCGTCATCAGCCGGTGGAAGGAACGGCAATGCCGATCCGTCCAATCCATCATGGGGGCCACGGAGAATTTATGCGGTTGAGATGTCATGTCTCTCAGGCTTCGGGGTTAATGGAAATGCTTATGCCTCGTTGCAAGAACGCCCACGTCTCCGGCTTCGTTGGATGGGACCACGTCACCGCCTCGTAGTACAGGCTACATTAACTTATCGCTAACCATATTATTTTGCAGTCCGCTACGCTCGCGACTTTGTTATCCATGTTTCACGTTTCCGCGCCGGATTGCTGGGTAATCAGCGATTTCTGCGTTGGGGTGAGATTGTCAGCAGGTGCAGCCAGCTCTATTCTCCATACCACCTATTCTCCGTGTCAAGAGTTGCGGCGAAATTATCAGCGGCACCGGCGCACTCGTTTGAACGGCCAGCGTCAGAAGGCGATAATTCTGTCTTAAGTTTTGCCACGCCCCAATTTTTCTGATGTCGCAAGTCAATAACCTCAGCAAGCCCCCTGGAAAAGCAAATCGTATGGCGCAGCATCAGGGAGGCGATCGACGTGTCGTGGTAATCGGCAGCGGTCCCGCAGGTGCCATGGCTGCGCACGAGTTGATCCGCAACGGCATCGCCGTGACGATGCTGGAAAGCGGCACCGAATTCCAGGGCGGCCTGCTGGTCCGATTGATGGGCCGAAACCTGTTGCGAAAAGTGCCGCCTATGCGGCCTAATGATGGGTTTACCGTCAGTGGCGATGACAAAACGAATTGGCATATGAACCTGGCACCGGGTGGCCTGTCCTGCCAATGGACCGGAGCCGTACCGCGTTTTGCGCCTGAAGATTTTACTGAAGGCGAGCGACTTGACGCACGCTATCGGTGGCCGATCAGTTATTCAGATATCGCACCCTACTATGACCGCGCCGAACGGCTGCTGCAGATAACGGGGGAGCGCCTCGATGTGCCAAATCTGCCGGCTGGGACGGTTGCGTTTCCTCATCATTTACCCCAGTCATGGCAGGGGGTCGCAAAGGTCGCCCGCTCGCATGGGCAGGGATTCACAGTCATGCCGCTTGCGGACGGACCGCAAAATATGGTGGCGCGGCGTGGGACCGCATTCAACAGTTTTACCGCCATCGTTCGCAAGCTCATGCGTTCGCCAAATTTTCAGCTGCTGACCGGAGCGCACGCGCTGCAGTTGGAATGGAACGGCGAAAAAAAGCGTGTAACCGCGGTTGTTTTTCATGATCGCGCAAACGCCTGCAAAAGGCGGCTCGAAGCGTCTGCCGTCGTCGTTGCGTGCGGCGCCCTTTCATCGACGAAGCTGTTGTTTGATTCGGCCTGCAGCGACTTTCCCGACGGGCTCGGCAATGCCGAAGGCGTATTGGGCTGCTATCTGCATGACCACCCGCGCGAGTGGTGGAGCTTTGAGTTGGATAAACCTATCACGCTGCTTGCTCCTGCGGCCTACCTGACAAGGTTGCCGCATGCCACGTCCAAGCCCCTGATGGCGAATTCTTGGACGCTCGGCGTCGTGACGACGAAGGATAAAATCTTGAGCCGCTTCGGCGGCCAGGGAAAGACCGTCGGTGTGCAGGTCTTTGGATCGATGGTGCCAAAGGCCCATCACCGCGTCCGGCCGGCGGATAAAAAAACAGATACGTTCGGTCTGCCGATCTTGGATATTTGCATTCAGTTCGACGACGAAGTAATCGCGAATATGGTGCGTGCGCGCGGACATTTGATGTCCGTGATGGAGGCTGCTGGATATCGTGCCAAACTTCACGACGTGGTGCCGCAATTGTTTCCCGGAAGTGCCGTTCACTATGGCGGCACAGCGCGGATGCATGGGTCCCGGCAATATGGCATGCTCGATGCGCGCAATCGTATTTATGATGTATCGAACGTGGCGGTCTGTGACGCCAGCTGTTTCACAACGAGCAGCGAGAAAAACCCCACGCTCACCGTCATGGCGATCGCTGCGCGTGCCGCGGAATATTTGGCTACCGACTTGAAGAGAATGTGAACAAGACCTCCGAATGTCGATGGTTATGTGTTGCGTCGAGACGTGCATTTTTTGGATCTCGAACATCTTGTG
>JANXYD010000140.1 GCA_025350265.1 Hyphomicrobiaceae bacterium
TCTTCCTCCGCGATGTCCTCGGCATCGTCGGCATTCAGCTTGTCGTCGATGGCCTGTTGCCGCGATTGCAGCTTGGCGATGCGCTTGGCCTCGGTCTTGTTCGGCGTGCGCCGGTCACGGCGGGCACGCTGAAAGCCGTGCAGTTCCGCCGATGTGATGCGCGGCACCGTTTCGACCCATGCCCAACCTTCCGCACGGGCATTGTCCGCAGCGGCTGCAAGTTTGTCTCGCGCCAACGTGTCCAGCAACGCCGCATCGGAAAGGAACACGCCCCGTGTGTCGTCCGAGAACAGGTCGCGCCGCACCCCGCCGCCTGCGGCCTCGTAAGCGTCGATGCCGACGAAGCGTGCCAGCGCATCGCGCGTGGCGTCGATCTCGCGTTCGGTCAGGTGTTCGCGCAGCGCCTGCGCGCTACGCTGCCACTGCGGCGCGTCATAGAACGCTGCCTCCTGTGCGCCGTGGTCGTCAGTGATGGCGAGCGCCATCAACTGGTCGAGCGTGACAGCATCGGCGCGATAGTCGATCAGCAGACGCGGCGAGACATTCGCCAGCTTCAAACGGCGCTGCACCACAAGCGGTGTCACACCAAAATCAGCGGCAATGTCTTCGACAGGCCGTCCTTCGGCCACCAACGCGGCGAAAGCCTCGAACTGCTCGCCGGGGTGCATAGCTTCGCGCTGCACGTTCTCGGTCAGGCTCACGGTACGTGCCGACGCATCCGGCACCAACAGGCAAGGCACTTCATGGGTCTTGGCAAGCTTGCGCCGCTTCGCCAGCAACTTCAACGCTGCCAGACGCCGCTTGCCTGCGACGACTTCGTAATGCTCACCATCGCTTGATGCGGTGACGGTGAGGTTTTGCAGCAGACCGACGTGGGCAATGCTCGATGCAAGCTCGGGAATCGATGCGCCGCCGCTCTTGCGCACGTTGCGGCTCGAAGGCCGCAACTGCGACAGCGGAATCAGCAGCAGGTCGTATGCCGCAATGGTAGCGGCGGCAGGCGTAAAAACTGCCGCGTGCAGTGCTTGGCTTTCTTGGTGGGTAATGGTGTTCATGGTGATAGCTCCTGTCCCTCGCGGGACGTTGAAAACAAAAATGGATGAAGAAAAATTCGTTGTCGATTTCACGGTGTCGATGTCTGCATGCGCTGCCTCCTGTGGTTTTCAAAACCGACCGGATTCCAAGATTCGGAGCCCGGTGTTGGCTTTGGTTGGTTCGGCGCAGAGACCTGGGTCGGTCCCTGTTTGCCGCCGTCTTTCCTGAGTTCATCGCCCGCGAAAAACCGGCCCTGCGCGCCTTGACGGCCAGGCACTGCGGGCTACGGTCGCGGGAAAAAGCGATGGACTTGGGGAAAGACGAAGAGCGGCCGATGGGCCAGGGGCTGCGCTGAAACCAACGCCGCGCGGCAAGCGCCCCTGCGTGCCGAAGGCACGCCCAGATGGATGGCTGTTGGCCGATCAGGTGCCACCTGTTCGGCGGCATTGCAGGGGCGCCAAACTGGGTGCGGCGGGGATGGGCTGCATAGCCGATCCCCTGGAGGGCAAACGCAGTGCGCAGGCGTCAGCCGACCGCAGGGAAGGAACGATGGAAGCCCGAGAGGGGCGAGACGCTATGGTGGCTCGATGCCACGCACGACAGCGCGGCCCGGCCATGCCGGGAGACGCAACGATAATTCAGACAGGATTGTCGAACTGCCCAATGCGAAGCATCTGGCACCTATCGGCTGGTTCCCCATGTCAACGATGGCGAACACCTGCAGCCATCGAGTGGTCGCGTAGCGACCGCCGCCGTGCGCCCAGACGGAACGGATGGGCGCACGGCGGCCCGGCCTGGCCGCCCGTTGTCGTGCCGTGTGCCTTCGGGGGCATTACGCCCCCCCGCTGATTCAGCCGGTCAAGCCTTGAGCCGCTTCATGCCTTCGGCCAGCATCCACAAAGCCCGGTTGATCTTGACGTTCTGGTCAATGCCTTGAATGGGCCGGGTGCTGTGCCTGCGTCCGGTGGCGGTGCGTCCGTGCAATCCGCCTTGCGTCAAATTCTCCTGCACGCGGTTATAAGCACTCCACAAATCGGGCCGGTCGTCATCGCGGCGGCTCGGCATCAATAGCTGCGATTCGGTGATGGGTGCGGGCGTGGCCGGGTCGTCGTACTTGAGAGATAGCGCCGCATGGGCAAACACTTCGGCCTCGCCTCGGTCGAGCGTAATGGCGCGCATCTCGTCGCGGCGCTCGCGCACAAGGTCGAAACCATCCAGCACGTCAAACGCGCCTTCGATCACTTGTCCGACCACATCGCCTTTATGTGGGATGCGCAGATCGGCCACGGTGTCGCCGCACACCAAGCCGTTTTTGCACACGAAGCGGAACATGCCTGCCAACATTTGATAGCTGCTGGTGCCATCGTGCGAGTTCAGCAAAATGATTTCGTTGGCCTCCGCGCCATTGATCTGGTCGGCATGGCGCAGTCGCACCATGTGCTTGGTGTGCTCGCGCTTGCCTTCGTCGCGTACACGGGTCTGGCAAACCATAAAGGGCTGGAATCCTTCCTTGCGCAGTTCGGACAAAACCGCGCCGGTTGCTATGTAGCTGTAACGGTCAGAGCGGCTTTCGTGCTTGTCCTCGGCAAAGATGGATGGGGCCACGGTG
>JANXYD010000218.1 GCA_025350265.1 Hyphomicrobiaceae bacterium
GCGGTATCGGATGCCGAAATGCAATCCCGCCGGAAAGCGTTGCATCCACCCAAATCCGTCACAAGGCGCGGGTATGAAAAGCTGTATTTCGATACCGTCACGCAGGCCGAGCGCGGCTGCGATTTCGATTTCTGCATACCCGCTATAACCGCGACCATTCCATAGACCAGAGACCTTTGTAGGTACGGTCAAGGGTTGGCTGGATCACGCCGTCAGTGCGAGGCACCACGCAGGGCGCCGATATACATCGGCACGATAATTACAGCAGTTACTTGTTGTCGGCGGGATCCGGAAAATCCAGCGTGCTGGCGGACGCTGTCCCGGTTGTCGGAATCGCACGACGCGCGGGAGCGCGCGGGGCTGCCGTCACGCGCCGCTCGACGACGGGCGGGGGCGGCGGCTCCATCGCTTCGCGGCTTGGCCGTTGCGGCGCATCGCGGCAGATGGAAGATTCCAAATCGGCGATGTCCACGAATTGATCTGCCTGCCGGCGTAGTTCGTCGGCCACCATCGCCGGCTGGGTCTGCAGGGTCGAGATGACGCTGACGCGCTTCCCCTTTAACTGCAGTGCTGCAACCAGGGCTCGGAAGTCACCGTCACCGGTGAAGAGCACGATGTGATCGACCACATCAGCCATGCGCATGGCATCGACCGTAAGTTCGATATCCATATTGCCTTTGATTTTCCGGCGACCGAGGCTGTCGGTGAATTCCTTGGTGGGCTTGGTCACCATGGTAAATCCGTTGTAGTCCAGCCAATCGACGAGCGGACGAATCGACGAATATTCCTGGTCCTCGGCCAATGCCGTATAATACAAGGCGCGAACAAGCTGCCCCTTGACGCGAAACAGGTTCAGCAATTTCTTGTAATCGACGTCGAAGCCAAGCGCCTTCGCTGTGGCGTAAAGGTTCGCTCCATCGACGAAGATCGCAATACGTTCACTCTGATAAAAATGCATAAAACACCTATAAGATTAGCGCCTTGACGCTTAACCCGCAAAAATGAGAATCGTTGCACCGATCTGCATGAAACTCAGGCTTCGTGACCGCAATCGACCGCAAAAAACATCTCTCATGAGATGAAGTACAAGATACCGTTGCAGGCAATCCCTTGAAAACCTTCTTGCGCGACAGATTGCAATTTGCCAATAGGCGTAATGTGAACAAGTGATTTTATTTATACAAATGGTTCACAAACACAAATTTGGCGTGGATGACCATAACAAGCTGCGATAGTTCCATTCTGCAATCGAGCCGTCACGCCTGGATTGCGCTCGGCAGCAATGCGCAGGGCGCATGGGGGCATTCGCAAGCCAGCATCTCTAAAGCGTTGGAAACGTTAGCCGAAAATGGCGTCGCCGTGCGGGCTATTTCGCCGATCTACATCACGGCCGCCATCGGAGGCGGCAGGCAGCCGGCATTTCTGAATGCCGTCGCCTGCGTTAAACCGGGCTTGCCCGCAGCTTCGCTCCTACGCCTACTGAAGTCTATCGAGCGTGCGGCCGGTCGCCGCCTTGGCCGCCATTGGGGACCCAGGCCGCTCGATTTAGACATTCTTGGCACCGGCAGCGGCTTTCGGTGCAGCGCGCCACGCACGCGTATCCCAGGCAGGATCATCATTCCGCACCCGCACTTGCACCAGCGTGCTTTCGTCATCGTGCCGCTTGCACATCTAGCGCCCCACTGGTGGCACCCGTTGTTGCATCGTACGGCGCGGCAACTTCTTCGCTCGACTGCGATAAGTCGGCAGGTCCGTTCGGTCGGACGGCAGCCGGGCACGCTTTGACACGCGATAGTTCGGGCCCGCGATCACCTTGATTTTCTTCTGTGGCCGTGCGAGATCAGGGATAACCATGGGTGCCGTCTTCCGTGGCGCACCCTGTTGTCCGAGTGAACGTGTTGCGCTGCAGCATGGCGACAAAGACAATTGAATAACACAATTGAAGAGGTGATACATGGCCCGCGTAACCGTCGAAGATTGCGTCGATAAGGTTCCCAACCGCTTCGAATTGGTGTTAGTTGCCGCACATCGCGCGCGACAATTGACGTCGGGATCGGCGATGACGGTCGAAGCCGACAATGACAAAAATCCCGTTGTCGCTCTGCGCGAAATCGCCGAGCGCACGGTCCCCGCCGACGACCTGCGCGAGGGCCTGATCCATTCCATCCAAAAGAACGTCGAAGTCGACGAACCCGAGGAAGGTGCCGCTCCGCGCATGGTCCAGGATCGTCGTCCCATGCTTGGCCGCGACGACCAGTCAGCCGACAATACGGTCGATGTCATGACCGAGGAACAGCTGTTGCGCGGCATGGAAAGCATGACGCCTACAGAGCCGTCGTCGAACGGCAACGGCGGACCGGGCAGCGGACGCGGCTGACGCGGGCGCGTCCGACGCAACTTTGTTCGGTGGCGCGCCAGCAGATCGGGCGCGCCATTTGCGTTTCTGAGCGCTGCCGATGTCCGCACGAATGCTTCATGTCGCATTCATGCGCCGTCGACAATGTTCGATGATGGATGGGCCTGAACTACACATTGCACTGGTGACCGGCATTGGGCCGGAACGAAAGGGGGCGACCATGATGCGTCAGTACGAGCTCACCGAGCGCGTGCTGAACTACAATGCCGATGCGGACGAAGCATTGCTCAACAAGGCGTACGTCTTTGCAATGAAGGCGCATGCCGGCGTCAAGCGCAACAACGGCGACCCCTACTTTTCCCACCCGCTCGAAGTCGCGGCGATCCTGACCGATTTGAAACTCGACGACGCCACGATTGCCACCGCGTTGCTGCACGACGTGGTCGAAGACACCACTGTCACCAAGGCCCAGATCGACCAGACGTTCGGCGTCGAGATCGGCAGTCTCGTCGAGGGGCTGACCAAGATCATGCGGCTCGATCTCGTGTCGCGCAAGGCGCAGCAGGCCGAGAGTTTCCGCAAGCTGCTGATTGCCATCTCGTCGGACGTGCGGGTGCTTTTGGTCAAGCTGGCGGACCGGTTGCACAACATGCGCACGCTGCAGCACAACAAGCCCGACAGCCGCCGCCGCAACGCCGAGGAAACGCTGGAAATCTATGCGCCGCTGGCCGGCCGCATGGGCATGCAGAGCTTCCGCGAGGAACTCGAGGATCTCTCGTTCAAATGGCTGCATCCGGAGGCCTATGCCACCGTCGTCGCCAAGCTCACCGAACTTCGTTCCCGCAATGCCGGCCTGGTCGACGAGATCAGTTCGCTGCTGAAAGCGCGACTGGCGGACGCCGGGATCAGGGCCGACGTTTCGGGCCGCGAGAAGAAGCCTTATGCGATCTGGCGCAAAATGCAGAACAAGCAAATCAGCCTCGAACAACTGTCGGACATTTACGGTTTCCGCGTACTGGTTGACAGTCCCGACACCTGCTATCGCGCACTCGGCATCGCGCATGGGCATTGGCGCACCGTGCCCGGGCGCTTCAAGGACTACATTTCCACCCCGAAGCAGAACAATTATCAATCGATTCACACCACGATTTCCGGCCCGCGCAATCAGCGCGTCGAAATGCAGATCCGCACCTTCGCCATGCACGAAGTGGCGGAAGTGGGCATCGCGGCGCACGCACTCTACAAGGATCGCCTCGAGGCTGTCATGGCGAGCAGCGCGGCTTTGGACAGTCCACCGACCAATGCCGCGCGCGCAGCCGGCAGCCCACCGCCTAAGGAAAACCCATATCGCTGGTTGCGCCACATGGTCGGCACGCTGCTCGATGGCGCGAACCCCGAAGAGTTTCTGGAACATACCAAGCTCGAATTGTTCCATGATCAGGTGTTCTGCTTCACGCCCAAGGGGCGCATCATTGCTTTGCCGCATGGTGCCACCCCGATCGACTTTGCCTACGGCGTCCATACCGATGTCGGCAACAATTGCATCGGCTGCATCATCAACGGCCGTCACATGCCGTTGACAACGCAATTGCGCAACGGCGACGAAGTCGAAATCCTGACTGCCAAGGGACAAACGCCACCCGCCGCCTGGGAGCAGATCGCGGTGACCGGTCGTGCCCGCTCGTCCATCCGCCGCGCCACCCGCGACACCCAGCGCAAGCAATATTGCGAACTGGGCCGCCGGTTGTTGATCGCTGCAGCTGCCAAATTCAAGCTTGCTTATGAGGACGAGCATCTGCGCGGCGTTCTCGGCCGTCTCGGGCATAAAACGCTGGACGACGCACTCGCGGCCGTCGGTCGACAGGAACTGGCGGCCGACGATGTCATCCAGGCGATGTTTCCCGGCGTGATCACGGTGGCCGCCAAACCATCGACCGAGCGGGGCAGGACAGCAGGCTTGGCAACCGCTTCTGAGGAAGGTTGGTTCGCTTTAGCCAAAGGTCTGGGCCTGAAGTTTCGAATGCCTGGCGTGCGTCCCACACCGAAGGATACTGCGGCCGCCAACGGCTCACTGCAGCCAGGAGCACCTGCGGGCATACAGATCCGCGCGTTGCGCAATGACATTCCCGTGACCATGGAGGATGGTGGCGCTGTACCCGGCGACCGCGTGGTCGGCGTGCTCGACGGCGGTGCAGGAATCCGCATATTTCAAATTCACTCGCCCCGCCTGCAGGATTACGAGAGCGCGCGTTGGATCGACGTCAACTGGGATGTCGATCCGAACAAGCCGGAGCGATTCCCCGCCCGCATCAGCGTGACGGCGGCCAACGCGCCGGGCACGCTGGCTGAAGTCGCCAAGGTAATCGGCGAGGCCGGCGGCAACATCGATACCCTGCGGATGGCCCGTCGCGCGGCGGATTTCACTGAAATGGTCATCAACCTCGAGGTGTTCGACATCGCCCATCTCAACGCCATTCTGGCCGGGCTCAAGGCGAAGGCCGTCGTCAGCGTCGCGGAACGCGTGTTCGGCTGACACGTTGCTGAATTTGAATGATTCGGGTGATTACAAGCCTGTGTCTCATTCGGCAAATCAGCTAGCTTGCGATCTGGCACGAAGATCCCCGCGGATCGCGTGGAGCTTTGGGAATGCAATGATGTTGATGTCTCGCCGACAGCAGCCGACGTGGCGCGAGACGGTGCGCAACTGCCTTTGGCCTCAGCGCGGCTGGCAGCGGACGATCCGCTACGCCCGCCTCAGGTTGCTGCGGCTCCGCGTGGTGCCGCGCAGCCTCGCGCTTGGTGCGGGTGCCGGAGTGTTTGTTGCGGTCTTGCCGATCCCGGGATTGCAATTGCTGGCCGCCGCCGGGTTGGCGTGGTTGATCCGTGGCCACCGCGGCACCGCAGCGTTGGCCACGTTCGCGGCCAATCCGATCACCTACCCCCTCATCTGGCTGAGTTCGTATGCTCTCGGCGCAACCATTCTAGGCACGCCGCTGTCGAATGCGACACATGATCTCGATCTTTTGTCGGGGTTGATGGCGCAGGATTGGACGCTGTCGTCGTCTGCTACCGACGGCCTCAGATCACTGCTGCCCGCACTGACGATCCTGGCGGTCGGCGCGTTGCCGCTTGCTGCGCTATCGGCGTTGGTCGCCTACGCCTCCGTTCGGCACGCGCTGCGTCGTCGCGATGCGCCGGTGGACGTGCCTGCGTTACGCCTCCCCACCCGCCGCCCACGTCAATCCGCTGCTCTGGGGATGGCAAAGCGCCGGCATTGGCGGCCGACCAAGGCCGCCGCGTGATCTCAATTGACGCCTCAACGGCGAAACTTGAGGTCCAATCCCTGCGACTACCATCGCGCCTCGATCGCATCGAGATCAGTCAGACCTGACGGGCGTCCACTGATGTCGATGGCGTGCACCTGCCTGAGATGGTGGCGGTCATCACCAGCCAATGCTCCTGCGATTGCATCGCGTGGATGCAAGCCTTGCGCCATTCCATCGAGCACGGCTGGCCCCAGATAGCGGTTGGTGATCGATTGCGTCGATACCGCACCCACCCCGGCCCTCACGAACGGACAATTAGCACCCACCGCAAACGCCCGCGTTGCCACTGCGACGCCGAATGCGCCTGAAACCGCATCACGTGCGACGATCGAGCAGGTCATGGCGACTGGCCCTCGACCACTTTCCGGAACGTTTGCAATGCCTCGAGCGCGAAGGCACGCATGTTCGTCTCACGATCCGCCTTACCGGTTTCCAGCGTAAGCGCGATCGCCGACGCACCTGCGACCGCGATGCAGGTGTGGCCGGCCGCATCGCCATAGCGATTGCCAGTCGGCCCGGAGGCACCGGTTTCGGCCAGCCCCCAGACAGCGCCATGCCGCACGCGCACGGTTTCAGCGATCAACCTGGCATAAGGCTCACTCGACGAACGCAGTCCGCGCATTGCGTCATCGGGAATGTCCAACAGCGCCTTTCGCGCTGCCGCCGTGTAGACGACCGCGCCACCGAGAAAATACGCCGATGCGCCCGGCACCGCCAGCAACGCTGCAGCGATCAGTCCACCGGCTGATGATTCCACTACAGCAACGGTTTCACCGCGCGCCTTCAGGAGCTCCGCGATTTTTTCCGCGACCGGAATGAGGATCTGCATCGTCGCACCTCCGCTGGATTTCATAACTTGCCCGTCTGTTTCAAGACTTGGGATAGACGGCTTTCGCGCGCTTCTCGAAGGCGTCGGTGAAGCGGCGAAA
>JANXYD010000189.1 GCA_025350265.1 Hyphomicrobiaceae bacterium
GCGGCGCCGCCGACTTGACGAAAATGTCGATCCACCAGGATGTGACCGCGCACGTCGCGTTCAACGGTTCGGGCGCCGGCTATCATAACAGCGTCGGCATGTACACCTACGACGACACCGGCAAGATCACCGGCGTGCAGATGCTGTTCTCCGACATATCCGGCCAGGGCGTTAAAAACGGCCCGTCGGCCTTCGATATGAAACTGCATGCGGGCGAGCATTTCGGCTTCTTCGTCGCGCCGAACGCTTACAATCAAGGCAACAACGCCAGCCTGTTCAACAGCACTGATGGCAAATTTGTCATGCTCGACGCCACCAACGGCGGGTCGGCCAACGTGCACTCCGGTCATGAGATGCAGTTGGCATATCAAGCGACCAATGGCTCGACCACGGCCGTGCATACGCAGTATTGGACGTCGCTCTTTACGACCAATACCAACGACAACGTCGACGGCTTCCAGCACAGTCATGTGACGGTGGATCCGACGACGGGTGTGATCAGCGTGGCGTTCGAAGATCTGATGAACGGTGGCGACCAGAACTTCCACGACGCCAACTTCACCATCAACGTCGGCACCACCAACGCCATCTTGATGGCGCACGATCAGACACCCAGCACGCATGTCGTTGCAAACGACGACACGTTGACCGGCGGCAACGGCAACGACACGTTGTTGGGCATGTCGGGTAACGACACGCTCAACGCAGGCCTCGGCAACAACTTCATCGATGGCGGCAGCGGCAACGATCACATCATCGCTGGCGGCGGCAACGATACGATCCATGGCGGCACGGGTTTTGATACGCTCGACTTCTCTGGGGCGACAGGCGGCGTCACCGTTGATCTCGCGCATCATGTCGCCAGCGGCTTCGGCAACGACACGGTGTTCGGCATCGAGGCGTTGGTCGGCAGCAGCTTCGGCGACACGCTCTCGGGCGACAAGGGCACGAACGTTATCGACGGCGGCGCCGGCAACGATACGATCCGTGGCGGCAAGGGTGCGGACGTCTTGACCGGTGGCAGCGGCGACGACACGTTCGTCTGGGCGCGTACGGATGTCGGCCATGGCGTCGATCACGTCACCGATTTCGGCAACGGCCACGACGTGCTGGATCTGTCAGCGGTGTTCAAGGGCCAGGGCGGCACGCATGCCGACAAGGTGCAGCTGATCGACGACGTCACCGGGTCGCACCTGATGGCGAAGATCGGCAGCAGCTACGTCGAAGTGGCGATGCTCGATAACGTGCATCACCTGACCGCTTCAGACCTGCTCAAGGCGGGCATGCTGCTGGTCTGATAGAGCTTCGTGCGCCGCCTCCCCGAAATGGGCGACGCACGACCGCGCCGGACGCCGCCCCCAAGGCGTCCGGCGCTTTTTTCGTTTAGCGGCGTTCTCAGTCGCGATTGAGGCCGATGCGGATGCCTTTGAGGGTCGCGTTGTCGGTGGTAATCGACACGGATTGATGGCCGCCGGACGTCGTGACCGACATCGACCCGTCGATGCCGCCTTTGATCGACAGCGAGATCTGATTACCGTTGGCGGTGCCCGACGCGTTGCCGCCGGCATTGAATTCACGCTCTTCCCAGCTACCGCTGACGCGATTGCCCGATGCCGTGAGGGTTGCGCGCAAATCGACCTTGCTCGACGCGCTGGCGCACCTGATCGCGATGCCCAGGCCGCGACTGCGGTCGGTGTAATTGGCGCGGCAACGCAAATTTTCAGTGCGCCCGCCCTCTAGACGCATCTGGCCGGACCCGGACCATGTACCGGCCAAGTTGGCGAACGTGTTGGCGGCATCGGCGCGAGCATCGGATGCCTGCAGCCCGATGGCGGCGAGAACGGCCAAAGGCGCAAAATATCTATGCAACATACGACGCTCCGCTGAGATTGATTTGCAGCTATCTTATAACAAGTTTCATGCCACATTTATGGCCCGCAGTCGCATGGAATTAGCAATTCAAGATTGTGCATGGCGCTGACGATCTTCACTGCCAAGTGTTAAACGCCCAACGACAGATTTTGGCTGAGGTCCTCCATATCTTTTGGTAAATTCGAAGTGAAGCGCATCGGCTTGCCGCTGACCG
>JANXYD010000194.1 GCA_025350265.1 Hyphomicrobiaceae bacterium
CCCGCCACTTTGTGTTAGCTGGCGGGGTTCCGGCACGCTCCGGGGACGCCTGGGACCCCATCTTGAGTTGCGCCTTCCGGCTCTCCTACAGGGAGCCGTCTAGCCAAACCCATCTCGTCCCGCGCCTTCCGGCCGGCTCCCCGCAGGGGAGTCGGAAGGCGCAAGCAAAGACTCTTGCGCACCGCTCTTGAACTCACCTGGCCCGGCTTACGTGGTCGCCGCCCCATTGCAGGGTGCGTCCCAGTCTCGCCGCCTGGGTATCCGCCACGTCTCGGGAAGCGCTCGAGGGCCTTCAGGTAGGACAGATATGATCGATACAGAATAGCACGACTATGTTGCAATTGATGGCATAACTGGAATTTAGGTAGGCGCGGGTGTGGCTCAATCCAGTTGTTGCACCAGGCTGAATGCACCGCGCAATTCGCCGAGGTTGAAGCCTGTCGCCTTGTCGTCCGGGTAGTATTTGGCGATCTCCGCTTTCACATCTTGGGCGACGTTGGAGCCGTGGCAGACGAGGCAAGGCTCGTGCATCGTTATCGGCCGCATGTAGCGAAACAGCCGTTGGCCTTCCTTGGTGGTGACGACATCGTTGGTCTCCAGCGTCTTCGGGTCGGCACCGCCAATCAGCGCCTTCTGAAACATTTCCAACGTCGCCTGCTCCCAAGCGTCTGGTGCATTGTCGGGATTGCGCACGCGCAAGGCGGTGCGCGCGATCTCGAAGGTCGATTCATCGGTGACGCTGGTATTCATTTCGGGTGCCAGGATATTGCATGCACCAATGGCACCCACCGGCCCACCTTCTTTGAGAGCCTGCGCCAGATTGGCCCGCAATTTCTCGGAATAGGCATGCGCGAGGCTGCGCGCCTTGGCCGCGCGCGCGGCGGTATCGACGATCGGGGCTTGATCAGGCAATTGTTGCGCCCGTCCCGTCACCGCCGCAACGATCACGGCGCAGGCAAGCACCATCGCGAGGGCATTGATGCCCGGTCGGTGCAATTTCACGCGCTTCATCGCTGTTCCCCCTTTTCCTGCGCCCTTACGCCCCGGGCAGCGCACAGGGTTAAGTCCCCGTTGCGTCGTCGCCATGTCTGGCTCAGTTTTTCGCGAACCCTAGCACCGCCGGTGATGGCGGTCGATCACGGCGACATCGGCATAACACTCATGCCTGCGCGCGCGGATCGGCGGCGTCGTCGATCATCATGTCGATTTTTTCGCGGCCGCCCCAGGTGTCGCGCTTCAAGGTGCCGGCGACGTGCAGGGGCATGCCGCCGTTGGCGGCCAACAGCAGATCTCCGAGCGGCTGCCCTGCGGCGCGAAACGCGATACCATCGATGCGCGTGCCGTCCCCGGCTTCGAGCGAGCAACGTACATGCGCGTCTCCCACGACCTTGGCGAATTTCACGCGGTGCGCGGGAAACACAAAACGTGGCTGCGGGTTGCCCTGGCCATAAGGGCCGGCGCGCTCGATCAGGGTTATGAATGCCGCATTCACGCCGGATGGCGTCAGCGCGCCGTCGATATCGAGGCTTGCTGAGGCGCGGGCGCGCGACGACGACGACTTCAGCTGATCGAACAGATAGGCACGCAAGGTTTCGACATCGTCGCGCGCCACCGTCAATCCCGCCGCCATGGCGTGACCGCCGCCCTTCTTGAGCAGACCCTTGGCCACAGCACCTCGCACGGCGGTGCCGATATCGACGCCGCCGACCGACCGCAGCGACCCCGTGCCTTCGACCAGCTTGGCGCCACTTTCGCCAGCCCAGGCAATGACGCAGCTTGGCCGGTGAAAGCGCTCCGTCAGGCGGCTGGCAACAAGGCCAACCACGCCTTTGTGCCAGTTCTCCGAGCCGACAAGAATAAGCGGCATGTCCGGGTTTTCATCGACAAGTCGATCAGCTTCCGCCATGGCCTCCTCAAGCATGTGCGTTTCAAGCGCCTTGCGCTCACGGTTGAGCCGGTCGAGCGTTTCGGCGATCTTGGCGGCCTCGAGAGGATCGTCGAGTGACAGCAGTCGGGAGCCGAGACCCGCATCGCCGATGCGGCCGCCTGCGTTGATGCGCGGGCCGAGAATGTAGCCGAGGTGATAGGTGGAGGGCGCGCTGTCGAGGCTTGCTGCGTCAAACAACGCGCGCAGTCCCGTATTCTCGCGCGCTTTCATCACTTGCAAGCCTTTGACCACGTAGGCGCGGTTCAGCGTGCGCAGCGGTACCACGTCGCACACCGTCGCAAGCGCCACCAGATCGAGCAGTTGCAGCAGATCGGGCGCGCTGTGTTCGGCGTCGTAGAACTTGCGCCGTCGGAGTTCACGCACGGTTGCCACCAGCACCAGAAACACCACGCCTGCCGCGCAGAGGTGCCCAAGCCCGGAAATGTCGTCCTGCCGGTTCGGGTTGACCACCGCCACCACCTCGGGCAGCACTGCATCGGCTTGATGGTGGTCGATCACCAGCACGTCGACACCGAGCTTTTTAGCGACGGCCAGCGGTTCATAGCTCGTCGTGCCGCAGTCGACGGTGATGATCAGCGTCGCGCCGTCCTTGGCAAGCATTTCGATGGCTGCCGGGTTGGGACCGTAGCCTTCGAACAGGCGGTCGGGAATATAGATCCGTGAACCCAGGTTGTGCGCGGCGAAGAACCTATTCATCAACGCCGACGAACACGCGCCATCGACGTCGTAGTCGCCGAAAATAGCAATTCTCTCGCGGTTTTGCACAGCGTCCGCCAGCCGCGCCACGGCCACGTTCATGCCCTGCAATGTGCTCGGATCCGGCATCAGTGCTTTCAGCGTAGGATCGAGAAAAACGCTGGTCTCGTCGACGCCGATCCCGCGTGCCGCGATCACCCGCCCGAGCAGTTCCGGCAGCCCGTGGCGCTGGCTAATCATGATCGCGCGGTTGATATCGGCGCTCGCCAGCCGCTCGCGCCAGACAAGCCCGCGCGCCGATTTGCGAACGCCGAGAAATGTCTCGCCGCCCTCCACAGCTGACATAGTCCGCGCTTCTGATGCCGCTGCCATAAGCCACTCCCGTTGACGGTGAGCCTTAGGCGCTTTGGCCGAGCTGGCAATGCCGCTGCTACAACTGCGCACAGAAAAAGCGCGGAACGCTATCAGGATAGCGGTGACTGGCTCAGTCCGCGGTCCAGCCGCCGTCGATCACCATGGCTGTGCCTGTCATCAGGGCGGATGCATCGGACGCGAGGAACAGGACCGCGCCCATGATGTCCTCGACTTTGCCAAGCCGGCCCAGCTTGATCTTCTGCAGCACCGAAGCCTTGAACTCCGCGTTCTCGAAGAACGGGCGTGTCAGCGGCGTTTCGATAAACGTCGGGCCGATGGTATTGACGCGGATACGATGCGGCGCGAGATCGATCGCCATCGCTTTCGTCAGGCCTTCAAGTGCCGCCTTGGAGGCGCAATAGACGGAGCGGTTTGCGCCTCCGACATGCCCCATCTGCGAGGAGATGTGGATAATCGAGCCGCCGCGCCGGGCCGCCGCCATGGCCTTCGCCACCGCCTGTGCGACGAAAAAGGCGGCACGCACGTTCAAGCCCATGATGACATCGTAGTCGTCGGGGGTGACGTCCAGGAACGTGCGTGGCCGGTTGGTGCCGGCATTGTTGACGAGAATATCGAAGGGGTCCGCATTGGCGATGGCTTTTTCAACCGTAGCCGTTTCGTTTACATCGAGGGCCAGGGCTGCCGCCTGCCCGCCCGCAGCGATAATTGCGGCAACCGCTTCCGACAACTCCGGTGCCGACCGCGCGACAAGGGTCACGTGCGCGCCTGCGGCAGCCAACGCGGCGGCGGCCGCCAAGCCCAACCCTTTGCTGCCGCCGGTGATCAGAGCGCGGCGACCGTCGAGCCTGAACGACGGCGTCTGAGGCAATGACATGGACTATCCCCCGGGATTGATGACGAAGCGTGAGCACAGCCGGTTAGGGGCCTTGCCGATGACGCATGCCCTGGACGGATATCCGCTGACTGCAACGGTTGTCTCGATAGTGCGCCGACGCCTTGACGGCGATCAGGGTACCCGCTGATTGGGGCGCGAAAGTGCACCCGTCGCGACCACAGCGGCACCAGGAGCAGCCGTCTCCGCACGTTTGTCGCCGGCCGCTGGCACATATTCAGCCTGCTTGCACGAGCACCCGCTGACATATTCCTTGGTGTATTTGAAGGCGCTTTTCAGATTCGTATACGGGGTCTGGGATTTTGCCGAGACGGCCTGCTTGATGTCGCCGCCCGGGTTCTGGTGATAATAGAGTTCGACCGGTGCCGCGCACCGCGATTGGCATTGCTCCGCATCCTGGCCGAAGTGGTTTGGCAAGGTCGAATAGCTGACGGGGAAGAAGAAGCCGTCACACAGCCGGACGCAGACGGTGCGGTAGGTCGCGAACGGCAATGATTTGAAAGTGTTGTCGTTTTTGGCGTCGTCATCCTCGGGGCCGAGGCCGCCAAAGATCGAGCTGTCACTTGCCGCATCGCGCTTGCGAGCTTCCTGCACATATTGGCTGCCGCAGCCGTTGCGTGCGAGTTCGCGGATGATGTCGTCTTGATAGGAGTGTTCGGACGTGCCCTGCAGCTGCTGCCGCTGGATCGACAACTCGGAGAGGCGGCGCTTGGACGTGTCGAGCTGATTGGCCGCCTGCAGGCACTGCGGCACCCGCCGCAAGGTCCGCGAGAAGAAGAAGGTTTCGTAACAGTCGCCGCGATCCAGTGCCTGCTGCGCTTGCGCCACCGCGCGGTCCTGCTGCCGCATTTCTTCATCTATGCGCGGCAGCTGGCTGCGTCCCAGGCTGCCGCGTTGGGTTTCCACCACCAGCCGTTGCTCAAGCTGCATGCAAATTGGACCGCCGCTGCCGGGTGGGCGCGGCGTCTGGGCCTGCGGTTGCATGGTGGCGGGTGGAACGGGTGCCGGCGGCGCGCGATACGCCGGTTCCCTCTGCCGCTGCGGTTCATTCGAAAATGGCCACCACTGAGCCTGCGCATCGCCCGATGCCAGCACCAAAGTCGCGGTCGATATCAGCGCAGCGCCGAGCACGACAAGCAGTCGTCCCGTTACCTGCTGTCTGGTTATGCCCCGCGCTGTCATGCATGCTCCGTTCCGCCAGAACCCGGCGAGATTCTGAACGGAGTCTAGCCTGTTCTACGGTCGGAAGGGTAGGGGGGCAATGCAGCGCAAATGCGGCAATCCACGACTGTGTGGCGCACCGAGCATAGGTGCGCGCGCGTACCGAACCCGATGCGGGTGCGCACCGGATCATATGATCGGCAACCCAGACCGGCGCGAGTGGAGGTTGCGCATTCGGCGGCTTGTTGTAATCTGCAGACACAATTTTTGTGACATCATAGCCACGCGCCCAGAGCATCCCTCGGAGACATTCCTTCATGCGATACGAAACGCCTGACACTGCGGAGAAGGCCAGTCAGATGCTGGCGGCCGACACCGGGCACGCGCGCATCCTGGCCGGCGGCACCGACCTGCTGGTACAGATCAAAACCGACGTGCTCGATCCCTCTGTCATCATCGACATCAAGCGCATCGGCGAAATGCGCAAGGTCACGTCGGATGCGACGCATTTCAAAATCGGCGCGGCGGTGACGGGCGCAGAACTCAAAGAGCATGACGCGCTGCGCGCAGCTTGGCCCGGCATCGTCGAAGCGGCGAACCTGATCGGTTCGACGCAGGTGCAGGGCCGCGCCACGCTGGGAGGCAATCTGTGTAACGGTTCGCCGGCCGCCGACAGTGTACCTGCGCTGATCGCCGCCGGTGCACGCGCCCAAATCGTTGGCCCGAATGGTCGCCGCGAGCTGCCGGTGGAGGATGTGATGATCGGCGTCCGCAAGCTGGCGCTGTCCAAGGGCGAGATCATCGTCAGCTTCACGGTTCCGGTGCGCCCCAAGCACGGTGGTGACGCCTACCTGCGTTTCATCCCGCGCACCGAGATGGATATTGCCGTCGTCGGCTGTGGTGTAGCGCTGGTGCTGGATGCCAGCGGCACCTGCACGGCGGCGCGGCTGTCGCTCGGCGCGGTCGCCGAGCGTCCGTTGCTGGTCGCGGATGCGGCCAAGGCACTGATCGGCACCAAGGTTGACGCCAAGGCGCTCGACGCGGCGGCGGCGGCGGCAAGTGCTGCCTGCCGGCCAATCGACGACAAGCGCGGCACCAAGGAATTTCGCGTCAAGGTGGCCGCCGTGCTGGCCCGCCGCACCATTCAAATCGCGCTTGATCGCGCACAGGGTAAATCTGCGCCGGCTGGCGCGCTTGGGAACACAGGGGCTAAGCACTAATGGCCAAACATCACGTTCACACGACGATCAACGGTGATCCCATCGAACTGCTGTGCGACACGAGCGAGACATTGCTCGACGTGCTGCGCAACCAGCTCAATATGACCGGCACCAAGGAAGGCTGCTCCACGGGCGACTGCGGCGCCTGCTCCGTCACTGTCGATGGCCGGCTGGTGTGTTCATGCCTGATGCTGGGGGTTGAGGCCAACGGCAAGCAGATCGGCACCATTGAAGGGCTGGCGACCGGCGACAAGCTGCATCCCCTGCAACAGAAGTTTCTCGAACACGCGGCGTTGCAATGCGGCGTCTGCACGCCGGGCTTTCTGGTGGCGTCGAAGGCGCTATTGGAAAAGAATCCCGATCCCACCGAGACCGAGGTTCGTTATTGGCTGGCCGGCAATCTCTGCCGCTGCACGGGCTACGACAAAATCGTCCGCGCCGTCATGGACGCCGCTCATGAAATGAGGAGCGCTTGAGATGCAAGATAAAGTCAAATCGCCGATGAGCAGCGAGTTTAGCGTGGTCGGTTCGCGTCCGGTACGGCCAGATGGCGTCGACAAAGTCACCGGGCGCGCGCGCTTCGGGGCCGATCTCAATGTCTCCGGGCAACTCGTCGGGGCGGTGCTGCGCGCGCCGCATGTGCATGCCAAAATTCTCAAGATCGATACCTCGGCGGCGCTGGCACTGGCTGGCGTCAAGGCTGTCGTCACGCAGAAGGATTTCGTCTCGCAGTCCAACGCGACAACCGCGTTCGGCGAAGGTACGCTCAATCTGATGCACACGCTCACCAGCGTGCTGGCCGGCGAGAAAGTTTTATTTCACGGCCATCCCGTGGCGGCGGTTGCTGCCACCAGCGCGGCGGTCGCCAAGCAGGCGTTGAAGTTGATCAAGGTCGACTATCAGGTGCTACCGCACGTCATCGACGTCGACGAAGCAATGGCACCCGGTGCGCCGCTGCTGTTCGACGACATGATCACCGAGGGCGTCAAGCCCGCGCCGACCGCGCCGTCCAACATCGCCAAACGCATCGACATCGTGCTGGGTGACGTGGAGAAGGGTTTCAAGGATGCCGACGTCATCGTCGAGCGCTCGTTCAAGACCGCGCCCGTGCATCAAGGCTATATCGAGCCGCACGCCTGCGTCGCCACCGTGTCGGAAGATGGCCAGGCCGAACTCTGGGTGTCCACGCAGGGGCACTGGATCGTGCGCATGCTGTGCGCCAAGCTGCTCGGCTGGGACATCAACAAGATCAAGGTGACGGCGGCTGAAATCGGCGGCGGCTTCGGCGGCAAGACGGTGGTCTATCTGGAACCGCTGGCGCTGCTGCTGTCGCAGAAGTCGCGCCGGCCGGTTAAAATGGTGATGAGCCGCGAGGACGTCATCCGCTCGACGGGGCCGACTTCCGGGTCCAGCATGACGATCAAGATGGGTGCCACCAAGGACGGCCGCATCGTCGCCGGCGAGGCGCTGCTCAAGTATCAGGCCGGCGCGCTGCCGGGGTCGCCGGTGGGTCCGGGCTGCATGTGCGCGTTCGCACCCTACGATCTGGCCAACGTCAAGGTCACCGGCTACGACGTGGTGTCCAACCGTCCGAAGGTTGCGGCTTACCGCGCGCCGGGCGCACCGATTTCGGAATATGCGGTCGAATCCGTGGTCGATGAGTTGGCCGGCAAATTGGGGATAGACCCGATCGAGTTCCGGCTCAAGAACGTCGCCAAACAAGGCACCAAGGCGGCCTACGGTCCGAAGTTCGGCCCCGTCGGGATGCAAGAAGCGCTCGAAGCCGCCAAGGCCAGCGCGCATTGGCGCACGCCGCTGGGCAAGAACCAGGGTCGCGGCATCGCCGCCGGCTTCTGGTTCAACATCGGCGGCGAAACGTCGGTCTCGCTGGTGCTCAACGAGGATGGCACGCTCGGGCTGACGGCTGGAACTCCTGATATCGGTGGTCTCAGAGCGTCGCTGTGCATGATGGCGTCGGAAGAGCTGAAGGTACCGCTCGAGAAAATCCGTGTCCAGATCGGCGACACCAACCAGCTCGGCTATAATTTCCTTACCGGCGGTTCGCGCTCGACCTTCTCCAGCGGCATGGCCACGGTGGAAGCGGCGCGCGATATCAAGAAAGAAGCGATCCGTCGCGCGGCCAAGCTGTGGGAACTGCCCGCGGAAGCGGTCGAGTGGGACGGTCCGTCGGGTGCGGTGCGCCCCGCCGGCCCCAATGCCGGTAAGCATAAGCCGATGACCCTGGTCGACATCGCCAAGATCGCCGGCAAGACCGGGGGGCCGATCGTCGGCTACAGTCGCCTCAATGCGCATGGCGCAGCCCCAAGCTTTGCCTGCCACATCGCCGACGTCGAAATCGATCCGGAAACCGGCAAGACCTCGATCGTGCGCTACACGGCTATCCAGGACGCCGGTCGCGCCATCCATCCGAGCTACGTCGAAGGCCAATATCAGGGCGGCGTCGCGCAGGGCATCGGCTGGGCGTTGAACGAGGAATACATCTACGGCGCCGACGGCCGCCTGCAGAACGCCGGCTTCCTCGATTACCGCATCCCGGTGGCGTCCGATCTGCCGATGCTCGACACCATCATCATCGAAGTGCCAAACCCGGCGCATCCCTACGGCGTGCGCGGGGTGGGTGAAACTTGCATCGTGCCGCCGCTCGCCGCCATCTCGAACGCCGTCAGCAGAGCCACCGGCGTGCGCTTCGCCGAACTGCC
>JANXYD010000209.1 GCA_025350265.1 Hyphomicrobiaceae bacterium
CCGCCAGCCGCGTGGATTTCAGGGAAGAAGAAGTCCTTGAAGCTTTCCATTTTGGTTTTGACGACGCCGGTCTTGTAGAGGAACTGGGCCATCGCGGCGACGCGCTCTGGGCTCGACGAGAATTTGGTGCCAGGGTCGGTCAAGCCTTGCAGGATCTCGGCGATATTGACCTTGGACTTGACGTTGGCGGCGTAATTCTCGGCCGCGCCCTTGGGGTCGCGGCGCACAATTTCCAGCGCTTCTTCGTAGGCCGCCAGAAATATTTTGTAGGCTTGCGGGCTACCATCGTGGAAGCGCGCCGTCGACCAGATCATGTTGAGCGTCATCGGCCCGTCGGTGATATCGAGCGAGCTTGCGACCTGGGTCAGCTTGGCATCTTTCTGCTGATCGTACTGGTAGGGCGGGCCGGAGAAATGGGCGTTCAACTCGCTCTTGCCACTCGACAGCAGCACGTAGGCGTCCGGATGCGCCATCGTCACCGTCAACGGATCAAACTTGGCCCAGTTGGCGTCGCCGTACAGTTTAGCCGCCGCCATTTGCAGCAGCACGGCTTGCATCGACGATTTGGCGGCCGGCACGGCGATGCGGTCCTGCTCGCCGATGTCTTTCAGAGACTTCACGCCAGGACGCGACGAGAACAGGTAGAACGCCAGCGAATTGATTGCGGCGACACCCTTCACCTCCAGCGGGCCTTTGCCGCGCGTCTTGTCCCAGATGATGATACCGCCAGAAGTCCCGCCGCAGACGATGTCGAGTTGGCCGGACAGCAGGCCATCGTTCATGGCGGGACCACTGGCGAAGGAGCCGAGTTCGCCGGAGATGTCGAGGCCTGCGGCCTTGCCGTGCTTCTCGATCAAGCCGCGCTGTTTCATGACGTAAATGGGGGTGTAACTGAGGCTCGGCTGCACGCCGATGCGGATCACCATGGGTTCGGCACGCGCGGTGCGGGGCCATGCGCCGCCCGCCAGCGCCCCTGTCGCGAGCGACAAGACATGACGGCGGCTTGGTTTGCTCATGTTTGGTTGGCTCATGTCGTCCCCGTCCCTTCGGTTTTTCTTCAGTGTTCGTATTTATTCGATCCGCGCGGCTGCAATTTCGGCCTCGCTGCAGCCGGCAGCGCGCAGCACCGCATCGGTATCGGCCCCCAGCAAAGGCGGCGGCAGGTCAGGCGTAATAGCCAAGTCGGCGAAACCGACGGGTTGGCGCAGGGTGCGCACGACCGGCGTCTCTGCGGCGAAATTGGGTTTGAAAAAGTCGACCGCGCGCAGGTGCGGATCGATCAGCAGATCGTTAGGCAGGGCCACCACCGCGTGGGGAATATCGTGCCGCTTGAAGACCTCGACCCAGGCGGCCGTGGTGCGCGTGGGCAGCGCTTCGACCAGCATGTCGTAGAGTTTTTCAAAATTCAGGCTGCGTTGCGTCGGGTCCTTGAACCACGCAGCGTCCGCCACCTCTGGGTGGCCGAACTCGGGCAACACGCGCAGCCAATGCGCCGGGGTATAGGGCAAGACACCGAGCCAGCCATCCTTGGTCTGATAGGGGCGGCGGCCGCGCGCGACGGCCCGCTGATAGCCCGCGCTTTCGGCATCCCCCCAGGTGGCCCCCGACAGATGCTCGTTCATGTTGAACGCCACCATGGCTTCGAACATGGGGATTTCCACATAACCCGGCGTGCTGCCCGTGCGCTCGCGATGCAACAGCGCCGCCAGCACCGCATAAACCAGATGCAACCCGGTGACCTTGTCGGCAACGATGGAGGGGGCGTATTGCGGCGTGCCGTCGCGCAGCGCGAACAGACCCGCAAAACCAGATGCGGCCTGAATCACATCGTCGTAGGCGGGTTGGCCGGCATAAGGGCCATCGCGGCCGAAGCCGACAGCGGCGCAATAGATCAGCTTGCTGTTCAAGGCGCACGCGGCCGTGTAGCCGAAGCCGAGCTTGTCGAGCGCTTCCTGGCGCATGTTGTGGATCAGCACGTCGGCGGTGGGGATCAGCTTTTCGAGTGCGCGGCGTCCGCCCGGCGTCTTCAGATCGAGGCGGACGGAGCGCTTGTTGCGATTGTTGTTGGCGAACAACGCCGACAGCCCTGGGGCGGCCAGCGGCGCTATGGGCCGCATGTTATCTCCATCCGGGCTTTCGACCTTGATCACGTCGGCACCGAGATCGCCGAGAATTTGCGCGCCGAACGGCCCGAGGATCACCGCCGTCAGGTCGAGCACGCGAATGCCTTTAAGGATGGGAAACATCGAGCAGCCCGCACGGTTGGAACAAAAGCGTGATCTTAGAGTGCTGCAGGATTAGCGCAATGCCACAGCCGGCACCCCGCAGCGCAAAAGCGGCGACGCGCTGCGGCCCGCTCTGGATGAACGCCACGGCGCGGGTTCGCTGTCGCACACCGCCGGATCTTTCCCGCTCGCCGAATTAACGTTGAAATACGCCTCTCCGGCGCTGGACGCGGTTAATGCGTTTCTCGCCCGAAAATTTGCGATTCCGCAGGCTTTCACTGGTTTTGGCTGTGAGGGTAGCGGCGGCACCGGGTATGGCCGTCAGCGATCAAACCTGACCGTGCAATTGCATTCCCAAGACCACTGACCCGGTGGCCATGTATTGGACTTGACTGCATTCATGCGGCGGCCCTGCTGGGCGGCGTCAGGCAACAGTCGTCGAGCGGCCGCGCAGCCAATGCAGCAGCGTCAGCGCCAACGCGGCAGCCAGCGCCAGCGCGGTCCACGGCATCTTCACCGACATCACCGCCAACGCCACGAGAGCAACATTCAAGACCGCCACATGAGTGGCGACCTGCGCATGCGTCATGCCGCCGAGCACGGCCCGCTGAAAGGCGTGTTCGCGATGGGCATGCCAGGGTATTTCGCGGGCAGCGACACGGCGGAGCAAGGTGGTGGTGGCATCGGCGACGAAAAACATCGGCAGGATCAGCGCCGCCGCTGCATGGCCTCGATAGGCCAGATCCAGCATCAGCAGTCCGAACAGGAAGCCGAGCGGAATGCTGCCCACGTCGCCCATGAAGATGCGCGCGGGCGCCCAATTCCAGTAGAGGTAGCCTGCGGCGGCGGCGGCCACCACCAACGCCAGCTCCGCAAGGCCTGGCATGAAGGCCCCGCCGGTCTCGATCAACGCAATCACGACCGCATACCCGGCAGCAACCGAAATCGCTTCCACGCCGGCCAGCCCATCGGTACCGTCCATGAAGTTGGTGAGGTTGATCATCCACAGCCATCCCAACCCGAGCACGACGCGCTCGAGGGCAACGGGTAGACTTGGAGCTAGCCGCAGCCCGGTCGGCAGCGACCACAGCACCGCCAGGATGACGAGTGCCTGCATGAACAGGCGCAGGCCCGGCGACAGCGGCGCACGATCGTCGAACCACGACAGCAACGCGAGACAGCCAAGGCCGAGTGCAACAATGATGGCAAACAGCGGCGGCGGCCACATCGACACGGCCCACACGAGCACCACCGCGCCGATGAGACCGAGCCCGCCGCCAACCGGCGTAGGCGCGGCATGCAGGCCGCGTGCCGTTGGTAACGCCAAGTGCTGCGCATGACGAGCGGCGGCCAATATCAGACCGGTCATTCCCCAACTCAGCAACGCGGCGGCCAAACTAATGCCAACCTGCTTCACGATGACGCCCCTGCCCTTGAATTATTGATAGGCCATATCGGCAACACGGGTCGGGCGCAACGCCGCATCGAGAAAACTGTTTAAGCGACATGGCATTAGCGCGGCCCTGCTGCTAGGAGCTTGCTTGGGCCTGACGCGCTTCTCGCGCACCGGCCGGAGCGCGCACGCTCGCAGGCGCTTCGTAGGCCCACGAACCTCTGCGCATCGCGCGACGCCGGTCGACTACGTGCAAAGGTGCAGGTAGGCATGGCCCATGCAAACAAATACTCGTGTGAAGGTCGGCCGGCCCAGCGCGAAGTGAAACCGAAGACTTGTTCTTTTCCCACGGATCGATCGTAAACCCATGGCTCGCCTGCTTCTCACACTCGACAATATCCATCTGAGCTTCAGCGCTCAACCGCTGCTCGAAGGCACCACCGTGTCGGTCGCGGAAGGCGATCGGCTGTGCGTGGTCGGACGTAACGGGTCCGGTAAATCCACATTGCTCAAGATCGCGGCGGGATTGGTGGAGCCCGACAAGGGCACCCGCTTTGCGCACCCGAACGCGCGCATCTCATACCTGCCGCAGGAGGCCGATTTTACCGGCTTTCGCACCACTGGCGACGTGATGGCGTCAGCACTGGGTCCGATGGACGACGCTCAGCGCGCGCAACGGCGACTGGAAGCGCTCGGCCTTTACGGTGGCGAGGATCCGACGCAACTGTCGGGCGGCGAGGCGCGGCGGCTGGCGATCGCGCGTGCGCTCGCCGGCGAACCGGAGCTGTTGTTGCTGGACGAGCCGACCAACCATCTCGATTTGCCGGCCATCGCGTGGCTTGAAAAGGAAATCGCCGGGCTCAGGTCCGCAGTGGTGATGATCAGTCATGACCGCCGCTTTCTGGAAACGCTGTCCACCTCCACCGTGTGGCTCGACCGCGGCAAGGCGCGGCGCATTGAACAGGGCTTTGGCAGCTTCGAGGCCTGGCGCGACGATCTGCTGGACCAGGAGGAGGCGGAGCGCCACAAGCTCGACCGCAAGATCGCACGCGAGCAGAAGTGGATGCACGGCGGCGTCACCGGCCGGCGCAAGCGCAACGTGCGCCGGGTGCGCGAACTTTGGGACATGCGGCAGGAAAAATCCGAACAGCGCCATCTCAAGGGTGACGCGGTGTTGCAGGCCTCTGAAGCCGAGACCGCCGGCAAACTGGTGATCGAGGCCAAGGGCATTTCCAAAAGCTTCGAC
>JANXYD010000230.1 GCA_025350265.1 Hyphomicrobiaceae bacterium
GCGAAAAGAAGATCAACGTCATCAAGGAAGTCCGCGCCATCACCGGTCTCGGCCTCAAGGAAGCCAAGGACCTCGTCGAGGCCGGCGGCAAGGCCGTCAAGGAAGGCGTTTCCAAGGACGACGCCGCCAAGTTCAAGAAGCAGCTCGAAGATCAAGGCGCGACCGTCGAAATCAAGTAAGCGGATATTCCCCACTCCCCATTGCACTTCGCAATGGGGAGCAGGGACTTCGAACGGTTCCCCGGAGGGTCTGGCGCTGCGGCAGTGGCGGTTGGGATCTTCCGGTGAGCCGTTTCAGGCTTTCCGGCTGCTCTGCGCTGAACCGCATGAGCAGCCGTCGTTGAGATGCAAACCGATGACCGCGCCGGCATTGGTGGATGGTTCGGGGTGGTGACACCTCGTCAAAGGCGCAACGTGACAGCCCCCGCGCGCGACGGCGGGCATGGCACGCGAGACACACACGCGACATGAGGACCGCCATGGGATCTCTCAAAGCTCAGACCTTCAATGGTCGTAACCGCATCCGCAAGCAATTCGGCCACATCGCCGAAATTGCGGAAATGCCCAACCTTATCGAAGTGCAGAAAGCATCATATGACGACTTTCTGATGGTCAAGGAGCCGGTCGGTGGCCGCGCCGACACCGGCCTTCAGTCCGTCTTCAGGTCGGTGTTCCCGATTTCCGATTTCGCCGGCCGTTCGACCTTGGAATTCGTGCGTTACGATTTCGACGCGCCCAAGTACGATGTCGAGGAGTGCCAGCAGCGCGACATGACCTATGCGGCTCCGCTCAAGGTCAAGCTGCGCCTGATCGTATTCGATGTGAACGAGGAAACCGGCTCGCGCTCCATCAAGGACGTCAAGGAGCAGGACGTCTACATGGGCGACATGCCCTTCATGACGCTCAACGGCACGTTCGTCATCAATGGCACCGAGCGCGTGATCGTCTCGCAGATGCACCGCTCGCCGGGCGTCTTCTTCGATCACGATAAAGGCCGCACCCATTCATCCGGCAAGCTGCTGTTTGCCGCCCGCATCATTCCCTATCGCGGTTCCTGGCTCGACTTCGAGTTCGACGCCAAGGATATCGTGCATGTCCGCATCGATCGCCGCCGCAAGTTGCCGGTGACGACGTTGTTGTATGCCCTCGGCCTCGACGAGGAAGAAATCCTCAACACGTTCTACAGCACCATCTCGGTCAAGGAGACCAAGAAGGGCTGGAAAATGCCTTACGTCGCCGAGAAGCTGCGCGGTAGCACGCCGACTTCTGATCTAATCGACGCCAAGACCGGTGAAGTCGTCGCCAAGGGCGGCGAGAAAATCACAGCCAAGCGCGCACGTGACTTGGCCACCGAGGGCCTCAAGGAAGTCCTCGTGTCGGCCGAGGATTTGGCTGGACGTTATCTCGGTGAAGATCTCGTCAATATGGAGAACGGTCAGATCTGGGGCGAAGCTGGCGCCGAGATCGACGACGCCTTGATCGAGGTCATCCAGGAAGCCAAGATCAAGGAATTCAAGATCCTCGACATCGACCACGTCACGGTCGGCGCGTTCATCCGCAACACGCTCAACGTCGACAAGAACTCCAGTCAGGACGAAGCCCTGATGGATGTCTACCGGGTCATGCGTCCGGGCGAGCCGCCCACGCGTGAAGCCGCGACCGCCATGTTCAAAAGCCTGTTCTTCGACAGCGAGCGCTACGACCTGTCGGCCGTCGGCCGCGTCAAGATGAACATGCGCCTTGATCTCAAGGCCGAGGACACCGTGCGCACGTTGCGCAAGGAAGACATCCTCGCCGTCATCCAGACGCTGGTCGGACTGCGCGATGGCAAGGGCCAGATCGACGACATCGATCATCTCGGCAACCGCCGCGTTCGCTCGGTCGGTGAGTTGATGGAAAACCAGTACCGCGTCGGCTTGCTGCGCATGGAACGCGCCATCAAGGAGCGCATGAGCTCCGTCGATATCGATACGGTGATGCCGCAGGACCTCATCAACGCCAAGCCGGCGGCCGCCGCCGTGCGCGAATTCTTCGGCTCGTCGCAGTTGTCGCAGTTCATGGATCAGACCAATCCGTTGAGCGAAATCACCCACAAGCGGCGTCTGTCCGCGTTGGGCCCGGGCGGCTTGACGCGTGAGCGCGCGGGATACGAAGTCCGCGACGTGCATCCGACCCACTACGGTCGCATCTGCCCGATCGAAACGCCGGAAGGCCCGAACATCGGCCTGATCAATTCGCTGGCGACCTTCG
>JANXYD010000237.1 GCA_025350265.1 Hyphomicrobiaceae bacterium
CGGCAGCGGACTGTGCCGTCCGCGTACACGATGGGAGCTGTGACGGGAAGAGGATTGCGCCCCCACTGTCATCCTAGTCCGTGTGCCTAGGACCCAGCCATCGACGGGTGACGGGATGTGATATTCGCGGCAATGGCACAACGCATTCTGATGCGTCGACGCACGCTGCACCCTGGGTCCTAGGCACACGGACTAGGATGACAGTGGGGGCGCAATCCTCTTCCCGTCACAGCTCCCATCGTGTACGCGGACGGCACAGTCCGCTGCCGGAGGAACTCCCCATGCCCCACCTGACCGCACTCGTCACTCTGTTCGCGATCCTCGTCTATTTCTACACCGTCATCCTTGTTAGCCAGGCACGTCGCGGCACCGGCATCAAAGCGCCCGCTACTACGGGCAACGACGACTTCGAGCGCGTCTTCCGCGTGCAGATGAACACCCTCGAATGGATGCCGATTTTTCTGCCGGCGTTGTGGTTGGCTGCGTATTACGTCGGTGACAAGTGGGCGGCGGCCGGCGGCGTGATCTGGATCATCGGCCGTATCATGTACATCCACGGCTACACCGCCGCCGCTGACAAGCGCGGGCCCGGCTTCGGCGTGCAGGCGCTGGCCACGGTCGCCTTGTGGCTCGCAGCCAGCGTCGGCGTAGTGCTGGCGTTGTTGAAATCATATTGAAGGCCAAGCGGCCGGCAAACTCACTCAGCCGGCTGTTGCGCCTGCCGGGGCATGCGTTGCTTCCATGCCAGCCACGTCACCGCGCCGAGCACGATCGACAACATCGGCAGCGCTGCGGCGTTAACCATCGACCAGCCGGATTGCGCCTGCAGCGTGCCTGAAAGCGCTGCAGCCGACGCGGTCATCGAGTAGACGAGGAAGTCATGCGCGCCCTGCACTTTGGCTTTCTCGTCGGTCGTGTAGGTGCTCGTCAGCAGTGTCGATCCGCCGACGTAGCAAAAGTTCCAGCCGAGCCCGACGAACACGTTGGCTAGAAGGAAGTTGGCGAAGTCGACTCCGGCGAAGTTGACCAGCGCGCAACAGATCTCCAGCGTCGCTCCCATCGCGATGATTCTGAGCACGCCGAAGCGCGCAATCAAGCTGCCCGTGAAGAACCCCGGCAGGAACATCGCCGCCGCGTGCCACTGGATGACGCTTGCGCTGTCACCGAACTGGAAGCCGCAGGCGTGCATGGCGAGCGGCGTCGCGCTCATCACCAGCGTCATCACCGCATAGCCGAACATCGACGACAGCACCGCCGCAATGAACATCGGTTGTCGCGCAATTTCGCGCATGGGCCGCCCACCGCGTCCGCTATGCGCGGTCGCCACGAACGGAATATCGATGAACTGCACCAGCACGAACATGCCGAGCGCGAAGGCCGCCAGCGTCACGTACACACCCGCAAACATGATCGGATTGAACAGGTCGACCGCCCACCGCGCCGCTTGCGATCCGACCAGCGCCGCCAACAGCCCGCCGGTCATCACCAGGGCAATGGCCTTGGCGCGGAACGCGGGAGTCGCCATGTCGGCCGCGGCGAATCGATAATGCCACGCGAACGCGCCCGACGATCCCTGCAGGAACGCGCCGAGACACAGCAACCCGAACTGCTGTCGCCACACCGCGAGAAACGAGATCGCGCCGCCGAGAATACCGAGGCACGCGCCGAAGCTGAACCCCGCCCGGCGGCCGACGCTGCCCATCAACAGCGCGGCCGGCAGCGTCACCAACATGAGGCCGAGATTGGCCAGGAAAATCGGCACCGTCGCGTAGGGGCTGCCGGGATCGAGCATGGCCAGCCCCGCCAGCGGCGTGGTGGCGATGCTCATGATCTGCGTGCTCTGGAAGAGCATCTGGGTCATTGCCAGCAGGCCGACGTTGCGGCGCATCGGTGATACTGTCAGAGCAGTCGGCATGAGTATCATTTCCTCGACGGCGATTGTTTCGAGCAAAGTTGTACCTGTCGCGCCGCGCCGCGTCACCCCACGCTTGAGGCGCGGCTGAAATGCAGGCAAAGAAGGTGCACCGAAACTCACATCACCTGCGGAGACCGACATGGATCGCGAAATGAGAGACAAGGGCCTGGCCAACCGCAAGAAGGTGCTGGGCGCGGCCTACGTCGAGAAGTCGATGGCGTCCGGCGACAGCTTCAACGCGCCGTTCCAGGAAATCCTCAACGAGTATTGCTGGGGCATGGCCTGGGGCGACGAGCGCCTGCCGCACAAAACCCGCTCGATGCTCAACCTTGCGCTGCTCGCCGGCATCAATCGCATGCACGAATGGGAATTGCACTTGAAGGGCGCGCTCAACAACGGCGTCACCCGCGATGAAATCCAGGCCATCATCCATCATGTCGCCGTCTATGCGGGCGTGCCCGTCGGCGTCGAATGCATGCGCATCGCCCGCAAGGTATTCGCCGAATTGGACGGCAAGGGCTGAGGCGTAGCGCGGCGTAACCGGATCTATGCGGTCATGGCCGCGCAGGCGGCCATGACAAAATATGAGATGGTCAATGCCGATTTCCTTTGCGCCTCCATCAGCCTTCTCGCGTTGATTTCCCATGACCCTTGAACGTCCATGACCTACAAACTCACATTCCTCGGCACCGGCTCCTCGGGCGGCGTGCCGCGCATCGGCAACCAGTGGGGCACGGTGGATCGCGCCAACCCGAAAAACCGTCGCCGCCGCTGCTCCGTGATCGTGCAACGCATCGGCCCCAAGGGCACCACGACGGTGCTGGTCGACACCTCGCCAGATCTGCGCGACCAATGCCTGAGCCATGATGTCGTCCACGTCGACGGCGTTCTCTACACCCACGACCACGCCGACCACACCCATGGCATCGACGACCTCAGAGGCTTCGCCATCAACGAGCGCCGCCGCATCGATGTCTACATGGACGACCTCACCTGGCACGGCCTGCTCGTCCGCTTCCGCTATTGCTTCGAGCAGAAGGCCGGCTCCAATTACCTGCCCATCCTGACGCGTCACCACATCGAAGCCGGCACCCCTGTCACCATCGACGGCATGGGCGGGCCGATCACCGCGCTGCCCGTGCTGCAGGATCATGGCGAAATGCCCTCGCTCGGCTTCCGCTTCGGCAGCCTGCTCTATTCGCCGGATATCGTCGGCATGCCCGAGGCATCCGTGCCAGTATTCGAGGGGCTTGAGACCTGGATCGTCGACGCGCTCCGCATCACGCCACACCCCAGCCATTGGAGCTTCAAGCAGGCGCTCGCCCAGATCGACCGTTTCAAGCCAAAAAATGCCTATCTGACGCACATGCACAACGATCTCGATTATGATGAAATGTGTCGCCGCCTGCCCGCGCACGTGCGCCCCGCCTACGATGGTCTGACGCTAGAGTTCGAAGGGTGATCTGCATGCAAGTCGTCCACGGCTATGATCATGTTCCCCGCGAGGTGCGCGGCGCGGTGCTGGCGATCGGCAACTTCGATGGCGTCCATCGCGGCCACCAGGTGCTGCTCACCCGCGCGCGCGCGATTGCCGGGCCGCTCAAAGCGCCTGCCGGCGTGCTGGTATTCGAACCGCATCCGCGCACGCTGTTCCAACCGGAGCGGCCGCACTTCCGCCTGACCTCGATGCCCCAGCGGATCGCACTCTTCAAGCACTACGGCATGGACTTGACGGTGGTGCTGCCGTTCGACCGCAAGCTGGCGGAGCTGTCTGCCGAAGCCTTTATCGAGCGCGTGCTCGTGGCGGGCTTGGGGCTCAGTCACGCCGTCATCGGCTATGACTTCCACTTCGGCAAAAATCGCGCCGGATCGCCCGCCGCGCTTGAAGCTGCGGGCCGCGAGATGGGCTTCGGCGTCACCGTCGTCGATCAGTTCGCCGACGCCGGCGAGGTCGTGTCCTCCAGTGCCGTGCGAGCGGAATTGGCACAGGGCGATGTCGCGGGCGCAGCCGCGCTACTGGGGCACACCTGGCGCGTGTCGGGCGAGGTCAAGGGCGGCCATCACCGCGGCACCGGCATGGGCTATCCGACCGCCAACATAGGCATGGCCGCAGGCACCGCACTCGCCCACGGTATTTATGCCGTCCGCGTCCACGTCGACAATCGCGTGCACGACGGTGCGGCTTATCTCGGCACACGTCCGACCTTCGACAACGGCGACGTTGTGCTGGAAACGTTCCTGCTCGATTTCGACGGCAATCTCTACGGCAAAACCATCGAACTCGAATTCATCAGCCTCATCCGCCCCGACCGCAAATTCTCCACCACCGAAGACCTCGTCGCCCAGATGGACAAAGATGTAGCGAAGGCGCGGGTGCTGCTGGGGGGGCAGTGAGGGGGGCTGCTTGTGACACATAACCGGCATTCCAATTTAAAAAGTTGCGCGTTTGCCCGCTCGCCCGCCGCTGATGAAACCCGACATCCGGACAAGCGCCAACTCCCGCGGTGCGACAATGGCATGGGCGAATGGATTATTCCGATAGTCCGACAACGCTGAGTGCCTCACCGAGAGCGGCAGCCAGTGCTGCTGCGCAATCGACGCCCGAAAACTGTTGGCTATAGCGAAACGCTGGTTGCAGTTCTGTGACCCGTGCTGCGGCGGATTTGGCTTCCTCGATCCGGCCAAACTTCACAAGCGAAGCGGCGAGCAGCATGTAGGAAATACTGTGTGCTGGATTGAGCTGGACCGATTTGTAGGCTGCATCGATCGCTTCGGCATATCGGCCAAGGTTGAAATGTCCAAGCGTCAAAGCGTGGAACGCAGACCATTTCCATGGGTCAAATGGACTCAATCGGATCGCGCGGCTGCCCCATTCGATTGCGCGCGCAGCCTCTCCTTGCCAACCGTACATCACGCCACCGACAATGTAGGTGATCGCCGACGACGGACTGAGCGCGAGTGCCGCTTCGACGGCGGCGAAAGCTGTCGCGTGGTCATGCCCGTCCATGCCGATAGAGAAGCCTGCGAATGTCAGAGCCAACGCATCATCCTGCCCGTGTGTTATCGCCGCGCGGGCGTGTTGGATCGATGCCGAGCGACTTGCCTCGCTCAGTCCGGCGCGAAGAAAAAGACAATGGTGGCACATTGCCGCGTAGGCGTGAGCCAGAGCGTAGGCAGGTTCCATTGATATGGCGCGGTCGAGAAGCACCAGCGCCTTCGTCACCTGCTGCGGCATTCCGGAAAAAACGTCGGCCTGGGACTGCAACACAAGATCGTACGCGTCCAGATTCTCTGGCCGCTTCCGTTTGACCCTCTCGATCTCGGCCACACGCAGACCAGGCTCAATGGTGCCGACGACGGCCAGAGCAATTTCGTCTTGCAATGCAAAAATGTCGTCGAAGGTGCGGTCGTAGCGCTCGACCCAGACATGCGTCCCGCTTGATGCGTCGACCAGTTGCGTCGTGATGCGAACCCGATTGGCCACTCTGCGGACGCTGCCTTCCAGCACATAGCGCACGCCCACTTCCCGTCCGACTGCCTTTGCGTCGACCGTCCGGCCCTTGTAGATCGCCGTCGAACTGCGCGCGACGACAAAAAGCCACTTGATCCGCGACAGACCGGTGACGATGTCGTCGACCATCCCGTCAGCGAAATACGCTTGCTCTGCGTCACCGCTCAAGTTGACGAACGGCAGTACGGCGATGGACGGCTTATCGGGCAGAGCGAGGCTCGCCCACACATTGGGCTGGAGTGGAGAAGGCTCTAACCCGACGGTAGGACCGACATAGCGATAGCCTCGCCGTGGCAGTGTTTCAATCCAGCTGTTTGCCTCGAACACCTCGTCGAGCACACGACGCAATGCTGCAATCTGGACGGTCAGATTGCCGTCTTCCACAGCAAGTCCCGGCCAAGCTGCGTCCATCAGTGCGTCTTTGGATACCGGCGTTCCGGCGCGCTCAAGGAGCAGCCGGAGCAGCGCAACCCCCCGTTGCCCCAGCACCGTCGGCTCATCGTCTCGGAACAATATTCCGGCGTCCGCGTCGAGGCGAAACGGTCCAAATTTATAAATCGTCGCCATGCGGTGAGGGGATACGATTGAGTGCGATTTTGCAACTATTTTGGAACGGTTTCAGGACATCTGGATACGGCAGGAGCAGTTTGGCCGCGGTCGCGGTGGCGGCCGATCGTCAATCTTTGGAGGAGCGTCATGACCATGAAGGCAGTCGTTCGGATGCCGGGAGAAGGCAAATGCGTCACCCTGGGAGGAAAGCCGATGGTGTTCCTGGTGACGGGAGATGACACAAAGCACACCAGCATGTTCGATTGGACCCTGCCTGCGGGTTTTTCGACCGGTCGCCACGTCCATGAATCACAGGAAGAAACTTTCTACGTGCTGGAAGGCGAGTGCCAGTGGCAGGTCGGCG
>JANXYD010000343.1 GCA_025350265.1 Hyphomicrobiaceae bacterium
CGATCAGCCACGCCTGCCACAGCCCCGCCCCTCGTTTTGTGAGGGGAGAAGAGGTGAAACTGAATAACGCCACACGGTTTTTGCCGGTGTGGTTATTGGCAATTGTAGGGCGCAATCGCCCGGTCGGGGCGTATTGCGCCGGCCGCGCGTTCGGTGCCGACGGCGACTGTTGAGCTTGCAATCGGGGCAATACGGCAAGGGCCTATTGCGCCCTACGCGCAGGACCCAGGGTGCAGCGTGTGCCGGCGTATCAGAATGCGTGGCGCTCTTGCCGCGCCTATCGATCGCCATCACCCGCCGATGGCTGGGTCCTAGGCACAAGGCCTAGGACGACAGTGGGGGAGGTGGCCTGGGATGACAGTGGCGCGGGGCTCACACGGCCTTGGCGAGAATGTCGGCCCAGATGCGCTGGAAGTTGCCACCCATCAGCTTGATGATCGCTGCGTCGCCCCAGTCGCGGCGCACGAGCTCGGCGATCAGATCGGGGAACTTGCTCGCATCTTCAAGGCCGGGCGGATTGGGCCCACCGTAGAAATCCGAGCCGATACCGATGCGGTCCTCGCCGACGATCGACCTGAAATGCGCGAGATGATCGCAAAAATAGGCGATGCCATCCTGGTTCCAGCCTTGCAGACACGCGTCGCGCGCCTGCCGGTAGTCGGCCGGACCCGCATTCGGATGCATCTTGCCCCACTCGTCCTTGAAGCGGCGCACGCCTTCGAGGGCCGACGGATTGAGAAACTCCGGCACGAATGTGGCCATCACCATGCCGCCGTTGGCGGGCAACCGGCGCAGCACGTCGTCGGGTGTATTGCGTCGATGCGCGCAAAGTGCCGCGGCGCAAGTGTGCGATATGACGACCGGCGCTGTCGCCACGTCCAGCACCTTGTGCATTGCATGCGGCGCGACGTGCGCGAGATCGACGATCAACCCAATCCGGTTCATCTCGCCGATCATCGCGCGGCCGAAGTCGGACAACCCGCCGTGCGCTGCATCGGGCTTGTCGGTGGCGCTGTCGATCCACGGCAGCGACTCGTTATGGCAGAGCGTCACCAGCCTGACGCCGAGCCGCTGCCAGAGCCTGAGCGGGGCGAGTGAGCCTTCAAGCCCGACGGTGCCCTCCACCGACGGCAATGAGCCGATTTTGCCGAGTTGTTGGGCTTGGGCGACGTCGGCGGGTCTGCGCACCGGATGGAACGCATCGGAGTGCCGGTCTTCGATGCGCAGGATCAGATCGATCTGCTCCAACGTAACGGTCGCCGGATGCGCGACGCTCGTCGGCAGGAATGCCGCTAGCACCTGCGTCGCCACCTTGCCGGCACGCAGGCGGGGGATGTCGGTGTCGGTCTCCGGGTGCAGCTTGGTCAGGTCGTAGCGTTCGAGGTCGGACCCGCCGGCCTTGCGCACCGTCCACGGCAGATCATTGTGCGCGTCGATCAACGGATGCGTCGTCATCAACGCAACCGCGTGCGCGTAGGCCTGATCGCGCGGGCGTTGCGGCGGCCGCTGTTCGGCGGAGGGGCTGTTCATTGTGGTGTCCTCGAAGGTCGAAAGTCTTGCCGGTGTTGGCCGACTGTTTCAGGTCGTGCGGCAGATGACAACACGAGCAACCGGCGGACAGCTTATCCGGCGGCGCTTGGATGCAGACGGGTGTTGCACGGTGACGCGATGTGTCAAACACACATGGCCACCACAGCCGACACGAGCCATGACACCCATGACAATCGCCGACAAATCACTGCGCCCCGCCGTGCTGCTGGCTGAGGCCCACCTGCTGGCCGATCTGGCTGCGGCCCGTATCCTGCCGCATTTCCGCAAGGCCATGCAGGTCGAAAACAAGCAAGTCGGCGCGGGCTTTGATCCGGTGACGGTGGCGGACAAGGCGGCCGAACGCGTCATGCGCCAAGCGCTGCGCAAACGGTTTCCCGAGCATGGCATCGTCGGCGAAGAGTACGCGACCCACCAAGCCGCCAGCCGCTATCGCTGGGTGCTCGATCCGATCGACGGGACGCGCGCCTTCATCTGTGGCTTGCCGCTGTGGGGGGTGCTGATCGGACTGCTCGATGGCGACGAGGCGATCCTCGGCATGATGGATCAGCCTTACACCGGCGAGAGATTCTGGGCTGTGGGCGGCAAGGCGCGGATGCGAGCGGTCGGCGGCAAGGTGCGGACGTTGAAAACGCGGCCATGCGCGAAACTGACTGACGCGATGCTGGTCGCGACCGCGCCGGATATGTTCGCGGCTGGTCACGAGCAGTCGGCCTTTAAGCGCGTGAGCGACGGCGCACGGATGACGCGCTTCGGCGGTGATTGCTACGCCTATTGCATGCTCGCCGCCGGTCAGATCGATCTGGTTGTCGAAGCCGGACTGAAGCAGGTCGACATCGTCGCGCTGATCCCGATCATCGAGGCTGCCGGCGGGCGGGTGACGGCCTGGGACGGTGGCCCGGCGATATCAGGCGGTCGTATCGTCGCGGCCGGCGATCCGCGCCTGCATGCAGCGGTGCTGAAAATGCTGGCCGAGCGCCAGCCGGTTACGCAGCAGCCTTGATGGCATCGACGTAGGCGTCGAACGAGGCCCAGAAGCGGCCGCGAATATCGTCGCTCTCTTGCAGGATCTCGTGCTTGGACGGACCGATCAGCGCCAGCGTGCCGAGCTTCATGCGCGGCGCGAAATCCTCGATCACCGGCGTCGATACGATGGTGTCGCGACCGGCCGCCACCATCAAAACCGGCACTGTGATGCTCGCTGGATAATCCAGAGCACCGAGCATCGCGCATGATCTGAGCGCGGCCCGCATCCAGCCGAACGTCGGCGCGCCGAGCGCCAATTCCGGTGCCGCCTCCAGCACGGCTTGGGCGCGCAGATAGCGTTCACGGTTCGACGTCAGCGGATTGCCCTCGAAGGGCGCGGCCGCCGGCGGACGCTGATCGACGCCCGGCGGCACCAGCTGCCCCATGCCCAAGCCGGCGATGATTTCGGTCAGTGCGCGCGCCACGCTCAACGGCATGTGCAATTGCTCGTGCGCGATCTGCAGCATTGGGCCGGTGACGATGATCCGTTCGAACGGGCACATCGTCAGCCCCGCCGCGCGCAGCAGGATATGGCCGCCGAGCGAATGGCCGAAACCGAGATAGGGCGGGGCCATGTTGGGCACCACGACCTCTTTCATGAAGAGCGCCAGATCGTAATCGTATTCGCGGAAATGCCGCACATGCCCCTTCAGCGGGTTGTCGAGCGGCCGCTTCGATCCGCCTTGTCCACGCAGGTCCATGATGGCGACGGCAAAGCCCCGGCGTCTGAGATCGGCGACGGTCTCGAAGTATTTCTCGATGAATTCGCTACGCCCCGGTACGATCACGACCGTGCCCCGGCAGTGGCCGGTCGTCTCGCTCCACCGCGCATAACGTAACGGTGCCCCGTCGAAACCTTGGAACAGGCCGGCGATGGCCCCTCCCGGTACCGGATTGCGTGCGAGTGCCACAAGTGTCATCGAAGTCGAACCTGAAAGGTCGTCGAAAAGTTGCAGTGGTGCCGGCGGGCGCGATCAGCCGACGCCGAGTCGCTTCAAAGTATGCCACACTCTCGTCGCCGCAGCGAGCAAAGTAGCGACCGTGCGCGGGTGCCGGCCACGGCGAGCGATTGCGGCCGAACTCCATCAGCGGAAGAACGTGGAATGACCATGTCGCTTACGACACCACCTCAGTTCCACCCGAACCTCGACGTTGCGGCGGTGGCTGCCACCGACGCCAGCCTATCGCGCACGGCGACCATGGCCGATCTGCCGGCTATCGAGGCACTGCACGACCTGGCATTCGGTCCGGGAGCCTTGACGCGCGCCGCGTATCGCGTCCGCGAAGGCTGCCCGCCACTCTCGCCGTGGTGCCGCGTCATGTGCCGCGGCCCCGCTCTGATCGCCGCCATTCGCTATACCAAGATCCGCATCGGCGGGCACGGCCAGGCCTTGCTGCTCGGCCCGTTGGCTGTGGCGCCCGACTACGCCAACCAGGGGCACGGCCGCCGCTTGCTCGCCGACAGTCTCGATCACGCCCGCTCGACCGGCATGACCCTCGTCTTGCTGGTGGGGGATCCGCCTTACTATGCCCGCTTCGGCTTCCAGCCAGTCGGTCCCGGCCGTCTGCGGTGGCCCGGACCGGTCGATCCGCAGCGCGTGCTGATGCTGGAGTTGCAGGCGGGGTGCTTTACCGCGCTACACGGAAAGATTGTCGGCGCGGATTGAATGCCAATGGCGTGCGCGAAGAGGCGCAAACACCACAGGACGCGTACGGAATTCACTAACAGCGGTCTATGGCATTGACCGATCACCTGTTATTGGTGACGGATAAATGACAGTATTGCGTTGCACGCAACCGCTGATACCTATGCTGCGACGTAACAATCAAATATGAGTTCGAGCAAGTATGAGTTCGAGAGTTTCCGGTGATGTTTGACCAGTTGATGACGCTCGACCCGGTGGCGGTCACCAAGGTTGCCGACTTCGCAACCTTCTTCAGCGTCGTCTCTGTGTGCGCCGGCATCCTCTATCTGGTCTATCGGTTCGTTGCGCCCGCCGATGCCGACGAGCGCGAATTCGCGGCTACCGTTTTTATCCTGACGGTCGCCATCGGCCTCCTCGTTTCCATCATCAAGCATGCCCCGGCCATCTCATTCGGGCTGTTTGGTGCGATGTCGATCGTGCGCTTCCGCT
>JANXYD010000397.1 GCA_025350265.1 Hyphomicrobiaceae bacterium
GACACTGCCCATCGGCGCGGTCATGTGCGCGGTCGTGCTGGCTGGCTGCAGTGCCGATATCAGCCGGCTCGAACGGCCGAGCTATGGCCTGGGCGAACGGGCCCCTATTCCGCAGGAGCCAATCGGCCGCCGCAATGCAGGTGCGCCGCCGGCTTACGAAAATTCCGGATGGTCTGATTCCGGCGCGCGCCCAGGTAGCGCTGCCCCCCTGCGCAATGATCGCGTCGTCGCGCTCCCCGATGCGGCGGCCCCTGTCAACCCGTCGGTGCCTTTCGACGCACCGCGCAAACCGAAGTCCGCGACGAACGTCGTCGCAGCTTCAGCTCCTGCCCCGGCGCGCAGTATGGGTGCACCGATCGTACCCGGCATGGCCATCGAAATTCAGGCTGGCGACAGCCTCTATGGGTTGTCGAAACGGCATCATGTGTCGATTGCGGCACTGATGGAACTGAACGGCCTCAAGAACGCCACGCTGAAGCCCGGCCAGAAGATCGTGTTGCCAGCGAACGCGCAGCGCCCGCTCGCCAAGGCCCCGACCGCCGCACCGGCAGCCTCGCCCGTGGGGCAGGCTGCCCTGCCGGCGGTCGCCCAGTCAAAGCAGGCATTGCCGACGGCGCCGAAGACGCCAGCGGCGCAGCCTGCCGCAGCGGCCGCGAGTGATTGGGACGGCAGTTACGTCGTCAAGTCGGGTGACAGCCTCTATGGTATTGCACGCGCATACAAAATTCAGGTGTCCGACCTGCAGCGCCAGAACGGCATCACCGACGCGTTGAAGATGAAGCCGGGCATGACGCTGAAAGTGCCGGCCGGCGGTCATGCAGCCAACGCACCTGCCAACGTCGCCGAGGCCCCTTCAACCACGACCACAGTCACGACCACGACGCCGGTCGCGGTCAGTGCTGCCGTGCCGGTTGGGCAGGCGAGCGGTGGCATACGTTTGTTGAACCCGCCCGCCGATGCCTTGCCGGCCAAGGAAGCGGCCGCAGTTGCCCCGGTCAAGGTCGCGGGGCCCGCGACGGCCGCTGCGGTCCCAGCGTCCGGAGCCAAATTCCGCTGGCCGGCCAAGGGCGCGATGCTGGCCGGCTTCGGCAAGCGGCCAGACGGTGCGCACAACGACGGCATCAATATTGCGGTTCCCAAGGGCACCGACATCGCCGCAGCGGACGCCGGAACCGTCGCCTACGCCGGCGGCGAGATCAAAGCCTATGGCAATCTCGTGCTGATCCGGCACGAGGGCGGCTGGGTGACAGCCTATGCGCACGCCGATCAAATTCTGGTCAAGCGCGGCGATCAGGTGACGCGCGGTCAAGTCATCGCCAAGGCGGGCGCAACCGGATCGGTCGATCAGCCGCAGGTGCACTTCGAGTTGCGGCAGGGTGCCAAGCCGATCGATCCAGCTCCGCACATGGAAAAATAATCATCTCACACCTGGTGATCACAACGCCCCGTTCGCTGGCAGCCAGCGGGCGGGGTATTTGCGTGACATACGACGAAAGTCGTACGCCGCATGAATAGTTCGACGATCGCCCTCAAAAGCATTAAGCTCCTGTCAAGAACTGTGCTGCTCATAAAATAATCAGAATGAGCAATCAGGGGCACAGGCTCGACGGGTGGATTTCTCAGGGAGCTACGGAATGGCGACGACTTACGACACCGAGGCACGCGCGACACGCGGCATGACGGGCGAAGAGGTGAAGGTAATTTTCGCCTCGTCGCTGGGGACTGTTTTCGAATGGTATGACTTTTATCTGTACGGATCGCTGGCAGCCATCATCGGCGCCAAGTTCTTTTCGTCATTCGACGTCAACACGCGCAATATCTTCGCGCTGCTGGCCTTTGCGGCGGGCTTCCTCGTGCGTCCCTTCGGCGCGCTGTTCTTCGGCCGCCTCGGCGATATGATCGGCCGCAAGGCAACCTTCCTCATCACCATTCTCATCATGGGGTCATCGACCTTTCTCGTCGGTCTGTTGCCCGACTATGCGTCGATCGGCTGGATCGCGCCGGTCGTACTTATCGCACTGCGCATGCTGCAAGGCCTGGCGCTGGGCGGTGAATACGGTGGTGCGGCCGTGTACGTTGCCGAGCACGCGCCGCCAGGCCGTCGCGGCTTTTACACCAGCTGGATTCAGACCACGGCAACACTTGGTCTGTTGCTGTCGCTGGCCATCATTCTGTTCCTTCGTCAAAGCATGACGGCGGCGGAGTTTACCGACACCTATAATCTCGGCTTCCTGGGTCTGACGGGTGGCTGGCGCATTCCGTTCCTGGTCTCCGTCCTCCTGCTGATCGTCTCGGTGTTCATTCGCTTGTCGATGAACGAGAGCCCTGCGTTCCAGAAGATGAAAGACGAAGGCACGCGTTCGAAAGCACCGCTGTCGGAAGCGTTCGGCAATTGGGCCAACGGTAAGATCGTGCTGCTGGCATTGTTCGGGTTGGTGGTTGGCCAAGCCGTCGTCTGGTATACCGGTCAATTCTACGCACTGTTCTTTATCGGTAGCGTGTTGAAGGCGGATCTGTTGACCAGCAACGTGCTTATCGCCTGGTCGCTGATCATCGGAACCGTAGGCTTCCTGTTCTTTGGCTGGTTGTCCGATCGCATCGGCCGTCGCATCGTGATCCTGTCGGGTTGCCTTGTGGCCGCGTTGACCTACTTCCCGATCTTTTGGGCACTGACCAGCGTCATCAATCCGCAACTTGAAACCGCATTGACGAAGGTCAAGGTCGAAATCAAGGCTGATCCGGCGGAGTGTGGCTCGGTGTTCGATCCGGTTGGCATCCGCGCCTTCACCGCGCCCTGCGACGTTGCGCGCCGGACGTTGGCGTCAGCTTCGATCAAGTATACGCTGATCCCGGCTGCCGCAGGTAGCAAGACCTCGGTTACCGTCGATGGTAATGACGTTGCTTTCGACAAGGACTTTGCCAAGAGCATTGCAACTGCAGCGGTTGCTGCCGGCTATCCGGCTGCGGGTGACAAGAACATCCTCAAAGTCACGGGGATGATGGATGCGATTACCAACTTCCGCGCTCTGGAGGCGATTGCCCTGCTGACGCTGATGGTGATCTACGTCACCTGGGTTTATGGTCCGATCGCTGCGGCGCTGGTCGAATTCTTCCCGACCCGCATTCGCTATACCGCCATGTCGTTGCCCTATCATA